>DATMUQ010000629.1:0-2043 GCA_035563795.1 Terriglobales bacterium
CTTCCTGGTGCGGCGCGCAGTGATCCGGCCGATCAATCAGCTGACGGCCAATATGACCAAGCTCGCCGCCGGCGATCTCGATATCGAGATCGGCCTCGCCCAGCGCCAGGATGAGGTCGGCAATATGGGCCGGGCCCTGTCGGTGTTCCGCGATAACGCCGAGAAGAAGCGCGAGCTCGAAGCCGCGCAACAGGCGGAGTGGGAAAAGCAGCAGCAGCGGCACGAATTCTTCGAGACTATGGCCCAGCGCTTCGATGCCCAGGTCAGCGAGCATCTGCAATCGCTGGCCAGCGCGGCGACACAGCTCGATACGACGGCCCGTAGCCTGCTGGAGCATGCCGACAACACCAATGGAAGTGCTGCCATGGCAGCCACCAATGCGACCACGGCAACCGAGAACTCGCAGACTGTCGCCTCGGCCACGGTGGAGCTCGCGGCTTCCAGCGACGAGATTGCCTCACAGGTCAACCAGACCACCGGTACCGCCGCTCTGGCGGTGAAGGAAGCGGCGGAAGCACGCAAGATCATGGATGGGCTGTCGCAGGTCTCCCGTGACGTCACCAGCGTCATCAACTTCATCACCGAGATCGCCAGCCAGACCAACCTGCTGGCCCTGAATGCGACGATCGAGGCTGCGCGCGCCGGTGAAGCCGGCAAGGGCTTTGCCGTGGTCGCCCATGAAGTCAAGCAACTGGCCGGCCAGACCTCGAAGGCGACCGACGATATCAGCACCAAGCTCGCCGCCGTCGAAGCCGCGACCAAGGATGCCGGTGCGGTGATGGAGCGCCTAGCCAAGATCATCGAGGATATCAACCTGAGCTCCGCAGTGATCGCCTCGGCGGTGACGGAGCAGGGGGCGGCAACCGCCGAAATCAGCCGCAACGTGACCGAGGCGGCCGACCGCACCCAGGAAGTATCGCACAAGATGGGCGCGGTGACGGAAAGCGCTGCCTATACCAAGGAAGCCTCCAACGACCTCCTGGCAGCATCGACCGATCTCAGTCGCCGCACCACCACCTTGCGCAGCGTGGTCGAGACCTTCCTCTCCGACATCAAGGCCGCTTAAGACGGAAAGTAGCCAACAGAAAAGGGGTGCCGGTGATTGCCGGCACCCCTTTTATTTTTGGCGCAGATGACCTGCCTCAGACGTCGAGATCGCGCGCGAAGCGGGCGTTTTCCTGGATGAACTGGAAACGCAGTTCCGGCTTGCGGCCCATCAGACGCTCGACCAGATCCGCCGTCTCCCGCGCTTCCGCCCGGTCTTCCTCATTGTAGCGCTGCGGCACCCGCACCTTGAGGAGGGTCCGCTTATTGGGGTCCATGGTGGTTTCCTTCAGCTGCGTGGCCGGCATTTCACCGAGGCCTTTGAAGCGGCTGATCTCAACCTTGCCACGGCTGCTGAATTCCTTCTTCATCAGCTCCTCCTTATGCGCATCGTCGCGCGCATAAGCCGACTTGCCGCCCTGGCTCAGGCGGTAGAGCGGCGGCTGGGCGAGGTAGAGATGCCCGTTCTCAATGAGCTGCGGCATCTCGCGATAGAAGAAGGTCATCAGCAGCGAGGCGATATGCGCGCCGTCAACATCGGCATCGGTCATGATGACGATCTTCTCGTAGCGCAACTTCTCGTCATTGTATTTGTCGCGCGTGCCGCAGCCGAGCGCCTGGATGAGATCGATCAGTTCCTGGTTGCCGGTCAGCTTGTCGGCCGAGGCGGAGGCAACGTTGAGGATCTTGCCGCGGAGCGGCAGCACCGCCTGGGTATCGCGGTTGCGGGCCTGCTTCGCCGAGCCGCCGGCGGAATCACCTTCGACCAGGAAGAGTTCGGTGCCGGCGGAGCTGTCCTTGGTGCAATCGGCGAGCTTGCCGGGGAGGCGGAGGCGGCGGGTCGCCGTCTTGCGGGTGAGTTCCTTGTCCTGCTTCTTGCGCAGGCGCTCCTCTGCCTTCTCGACGATCCGGTCGATGAGATCCTTGGCGCGGCCGGTATCGCCGGAGAGCCAGTGGTCGAAATGGTCCTTGATCGAGGCCTCGACCAGCTTCGCAGCT
>DATMUQ010000630.1:0-3760 GCA_035563795.1 Terriglobales bacterium
GATCTGGCGGCCGAGGAACGGGCCGGTCGGCACAACAAGGTCATAGCCGGTATTGCCAGCCATCAGCTTGGCTTCCAGCGCCTCGTTGGAATCATAGACGTCGTACTGGACCTTGATGCCAGTATCCTTCTGGAAATTCTCGACCGTATGCTCGCCGATGTAATCGGACCAGTTATAGACGTTGAGCTGCTTCTCATCGTCGGAAAAGGCCGGCGTGGCGGCTGCAACGAGCGAAGCCGTCACAAATGCAACAGCGCCCAAACTGAGATATTTCAAGATTTTTCCTCCGGCTTGGTGAATTTTAAGGATCAATCGTTAATGCGCGATCCGGCGGCCTCTAAGCGTCGGCGACCGGCGCCAGGAAGATGATTCCCCCGCAACATTCTCGCCGGGCTTTATCAGCGCTGTCAATCGAGGCAACGGTTAACTGCCTGCAATCAACCGGCACCGTCCCGGACGAGCACCGGCGGGGTGAGTGCTAGTATATGAGCCGCGTCAGCGCCGTGGCTCACTCGCTCCAGTTCTGCCCGTCGAGCGTCATCAGCGCAGTATAGAGTTCCGGCCGGCGATCGCGGAACAAGCCCCAGGCGGCGCGCTGTGTGCGGATCTCTTCAAGATCGAAAGTCGCTGTGAGGACGGCTTCGCGGTTATCTGCGCTTTCGACCAGTGCGCCTGTCGGATCAGCGATGAAGGAGCGGCCGTAGAAGTCCAGCGTGCAGGTAGAGCCGGCCTCGCGTCCGATCCGGTTGCTGGCAATCAAGGGCACCATGTTAGCGCCGGCATGGCCTTGCATCACGCGCTGCCAATGATCGGCGCTAGAATAGCGCTCATTCGCCGGCTCGCTGCCGATTGCCGTCGGATAGATGAGGATCTCGGCGCCTTGCAGAACCATGGCGCGGGCGCATTCCGGGAACCACTGGTCCCAGCAGATGCCGGCACCGATCGCGCCATAGGCGGTTTGCCATACGCGAAAGCCGGTGTCCCCCGGATTGAAATAGAACTTCTCTTCGTAGCCCAGGCCGTCGGGAATATGCGACTTGCGATAGAGGCCCATGACGCTGCCATCGGCGTCAATCATGGCCAGCGAGTTGTAATAGGCGTTGTTGGCACGCTCGAAGAACGAAACCGGCAGCACCACCTGCAGGCTCGCCGCCAGTTCGCTCATGCGGACAATGGTCGGATGATCGTCGAAGGGCCGGGCCAGCTTGAAATAGGCCTTGTCGACGTCCTTGCAGAAATACGGCGTCTCGAACAATTCCTGCAGAACGACAATCTGCGCGCCTTGGTCGGCGGCGCGACGCACCATTTCCTCGGCCTTGTCGACATTGCGCTCGATCGACGTCTCACAGGCAAACTGCGTGGCGGCTACAGTTACTCGCGCCATCCTCTACTCCCTCACTCGTCCCATTCGATTCATAGCCGTATCGCCGGGCGGCGCAAGCCTGGAAACGACTGCTCCGCCATTTGTTCCAAGCGGGGCAGCTCGGCGGTGATAGCGCTAGCCTTCGGGGTAACGGAACTTCAACGCACGAGCACTTGTGTAGGCATTTTCCGTGATCTTGCTGTAGGCCTTGGCATCCTTGAGGAACTTGAAATAGGACTTGGCGATCCGCTTGGTGAGATCGTCGCCCTTGTCGAGCACGTCCTGCATGACCTGGCCGGAGGCGGTGCCGAAAGCGGTCATCACGTCTTTCGGGAACTGCATCAGCTGCACCTTGTGCTCGTTCACCAGCGTGGCCAGGGCGGCCGGGCTGCGGCCGTTGAATTCGGCCAGCATGATGTCGTTTTCGGCGGCGCAGGCGGCAGCGACGATCTGCTTCAGGTCATCCGGCAGGGCATCGAATTTCTGCTTGTTGACCATGCATTGCAGGGCTGAACCCGGCTCGTGGAAACCCGGCCAGTAATAGAGCTTCGTGATCTTGTAGAAGCCGAAGGAGAGGTCGTTATAGGGCCCGATCCACTCGGCGCCGTCGATGGTGCCGGATTGCAGATTGCTGAAAATGTCCTGGCCCGAGAGCTGCACCACGGTGACGCCGAGTTTCGCCAAGGCATCGCCACCCTGGCCCGGCATGCGGAATTTCAGCCCCTGCAGATCCTTGACCGACTTGATCTCCTTGCGGAACCAGCCGCCCATCTGCTCGCCGGTGTTGCCGGCCAGGAAGGCCTTGATGTTGTGCTTGGCATAGAGCTCATCCCAGAGCTCCTGACCGCCGCCGAAATAGACCCAGCCATTGAGCTCATCGGCCGTCATGCCGAAGGGAACGGCCGTGAAGAAGCCGGCCGCCGGTTCCTTGTCCGTGTGGTAATAGGCGGCGTCATGCGCCATGTCGGCAGTGCCCTGGCTGACGGCATCGAAGCAGCCGAGGGCCGGGACCAGCTCGCCGCCGGGGAAGACTTTCACGGTCAGACGGCCGCCGCTCAATTTGCCGATTCGGTCAGCGAGGCGCTCGGCACCGGTGGCGAGGCCAGGCAGACCCTTTGGCCAGCTGGTCACCATCTTCCATTCCGTCTTGTCCTGGGCAATGGCTGGCTTCGGCAGGGCTGATGCCAATGCGGCTCCGGCCGCCAGACCGGCGCCCGAAAGAAAGAGACGGCGCTTCATAAACTCAAGACCTCCCTGGCGGATCGACCGATGCAGCAGATCCGTAACGCGCGGCACCTGGCCGCAAAATTGACGGTATAGCAAGCTCATACCCCATCACTCTCAGGCAGGCAATGAGCCGGCGCCGATAATCGCGCCAGGATTGCACGGCGAACAGAAAGGGATAGCGAAGGGAGGTGGCGTCAGGCGGGATCCCGCGGCAGCTCGCTCCAGCCCGTCGGGCCATAGGCCTCCAGGGGCTGGAAGCGGGCCTTGTAAGCCATCTTGCGGCTGCCGGAAACCCAGTAGCCGAGATAGACATAAGGCAGCTGATGGCGGGCCGCCTCTTCGATCAGCCAGAGAATGATATAGCTGCCGAGGCTGTCGGTAGCACGGTCGGGGGCGAAGAAGCTGTAGACCGCGGAAATGCCGTCGCTGCCCCAATCGGTCAGGCAGCAGGCGGTCAGGCGCCCGTCGCTGCGGAATTCGATCAGCCGCGTATCGACCGGGCTGTCGGCCACCATGCTGCTGTAATCCTGCGGTCCCATGCCGACCATTTCGCCGTCGCTGTGGCGAGCCTCGAGATAGGCCGCGAACAGGTCATATTGCTCATGGGTCGGCAGATTCTCGCAGATCGCTGCGCTGAGATCGTCATTGCGCCGCCAGATCCGGCGATGCCAGCGGGAGCGCTCGAAAGACGCAACCGGGATGCGGACCGGGACGCAGGCCTGGCAGCCGGCGCAGGCCGGCCGGTAGGCGATGCCGTGGCTGCGGCGAAACCCGGCATGGGACAGGAGTTCGAACAGCTCGGGCGCGTTGCCACCACTCAATTCGGTAATGATCTTCCGTTCCTGCCGGTCAGGCAGGTACGGGCAGGGCACTTCTGTGGTGACCAGAAAAGGGATCGGAAAGTGGCGGCCATAGACGCTCATATGGCAATTCTATGTAAAATCAACGCCACTTGCCAGACTGTGACATGACCATTCTTTACTGAATCAGCCATTTCGGGGCGCCGGCCGGCAACAAGAGCCCGGTCGACAGTCACCAGGACCGCGACCAATATGGTTAGCGTTCCAGTTCCAGGAGGGCCCGCCGGCGCACCACCACCACCCCGGACAGGTGGTCATGGATACAGCGCAGCCGCCGGTCGAACAGGGCATAGAGCAGCAGCAGGCCGCC
>DATMUQ010000631.1:0-2464 GCA_035563795.1 Terriglobales bacterium
CCGGCGGAAGATGCCGCCGGGTCTTTCGGTACGCTATTCCTTCTCCATCGTGCATTGCAGCGGGTGCTGGTGACGACGTGCGAAATCCACCACTTGCGAGACCTTGGTCTCAGCAATCTCATAGGTATAGACGCCACAAACGCCGACACCGCGGTGATGCACATGGAGCATGATTTCGGTAGCCGCTTCCCGGCTCTTGTTGAAAAAGCGCTCCAGGACGTGCACCACGAATTCCATCGGTGTGTAATCGTCGTTCAGCAGAAGCACGCGATACATCGACGGCTTCTGGGTCTTCGGCCGTACCTTGACGACAGTGCCGACGCCCGGACCCTGTCCGCCGCCCTGCTTGTCGTCGTCGTTGTCGCTGTTGGTTATGGTCCAGTTCAGCATTGCCCGAGCAGTGTCTTTCCTGATGATCCTATAATATTGGATATCAATGCTTGGTTAAAAGGGGTGAGCCAGCAGAAGCTGTGCCCGCATGCATCATAATAGGAATGACGAGAACGCAGATGCAAGCAAAGGTGCCGGAGTGAGCGCAGGGAACGAATCCCTTTTCCAATCAGGGATTTTGTGACCGAACGCCGCACCGGTATCGGCTGGTCGTTCGCCCAATTGTGACAGCCAGCGATGGCCGTGCCGCCGCTGTGAAGAGACGGCCAAAAGTGACGTAAAATCGACCGAAACGGCGTCAAAATGCGTTCAACAACCCGCCGATCCCCTCGCCTTTGACATTCAGGATAAAGGTCCCCTTGGGCGTGTTGCGGTCACCGCCGCCGCCCCGCTGACCATCCCGCTCTGCCGGCGAGGTCACGTGATCCGGACGGAAAGCAACCTGCGTCTGGTCATGTTGCAGAAGAAAATCCCGGAACTTGATGGGCGCGAAACCGGCCCGTGCCATGCTCTGCTGCCGATTGTTCCAGGCGTAGAAATGGAACACGCCCTGCTGGCACCCGGCCGCAACCCAGTAGAAATCCCGGGAATGCAGTTGCAGGCCCTGCGGCGGCATCGTGCCGTAACCGCTGGCTGTCAAAAGCCCACGGAACTGATCCACCTCGGCCGGGGTCAGCTTCGCCTGGCTTTCATGCCAGCTCCACGGCGAAAACACGTCCGGCACGGTAATATTGACCACGTTATTGGCGTTATCGAGCGCCCGGGCATTGAGAACCGCGCTGCCATCCTTGCTGAGATAGATCTCATAACTGCGAATCTGCTCGTCATACTGGCCGTTATAGACCAGCCGGTAGCGGTCCGACCCGCCGGCGGCGCAGGCTTCCCGGATATCGTTGCCGTCGAGATAGCTGAACCAGCCAACCTTTCGGACAACAGGGTTATTTATATCGACCTGCTGGCCTTCATGATAGGCACAGCCACCTAAAGCCAGTAGGCTTAATGACAGCTGCATCAATTTTGTGAGCATTGCTGGCTACCTGACGGAAAAGATTGCAGGATTTTTATGTTAAGCCAATCTAAACCAGCAGTCTGATATAGACAAGATTCACGGCTTTCCGTTAGAATCAGGATCAAATTTGTCTTTGTCCCGGCGATTTCACGTCGATTTGGGGGAACTTTTCGAATGACTGTTGGCAGGCCATCAAGACATCTCCGCCTTGGGCCCGTTTTTGTCAGGATGCTTGCGCTCCTGACAATCGTGTCCATGACGGCCGTTGCCCTGCGTGCCGCCGAAGCGAAGCCCCTGCAATCCAGCATCATCATCGATGCGACCACTGGCCAGGTCCTCTCCGCCAACAATCCGGATGGCGTAACGCAGCCGGCATCGCTCACCAAGATGATGACGATGTATCTGCTGTTCGACGCCCTGAAGCAGGGCAAGATTCGGCTGACCGATAGCATCACCTTTTCCGATTACGCCGCCAGCCGGCCGTCAACCAATCTCGCGGTCGATGCCGGCGACACGATCGGTGTCGAGACTGCCATCCTGGCGATGGTCGTGCGCTCGGCCAATGACGTGGCGACAGCAGTCGGCGAACGTCTGGGCGGCAGTGAATCCACTTTCGCCAACATGATGACGGCGAAGGCCCGCCAGCTCGGCATGACCAATACGGCTTTCCGCAATGCCTCCGGCCTGCCGGATGACGGCAACCGTACGACGGCACGCGACATGGCCAAACTCGGCGCTGCTTTGGTGCACGACTTCCCGCAGTATTACGGCTATTTCTCGCGCTACAGCTTCACCTATCATGGCGTCAACTATACCGGCCATAACCGCCTGGTGAAGACCTTCAAGGGCGCCGATGGCATCAAGACCGGCTATGTCCGCGCTTCCGGCTTCAATCTCGTCACCTCGGCCGAGCAGAATGGCCGGCGCCTGGTCGGCGCCGTGCTTGGCGGGACCACCCCCAGTATCCGCGATCGCCAGATGGCCTCGCTGCTGCAGACCGCCTTCCTGCAACCGAGTGGCACCCCCAGCACGCTGATCGCAAAGAATCAGGATAGCAGCAAGCCC
>DATMUQ010000632.1:0-8660 GCA_035563795.1 Terriglobales bacterium
TCGTTGCCGGCTTGCGCGGCCGATGACAGTGCTTGCACCAGGCCCTGGAACATGTCGCGCTGGTTGAAATCCGTGGCATCGAAGTATAGCGAGCCGCTCTTGGCACTCATGGCAAGGTCGGCGCGATAGTCGTTGATGACGATGCGCAGATTGTATTTGGTGCGCTCGCTATAGGCGCCTTGCAGCAATTGCACATGCAGGATCAAGCGGGGCTGTGCGGTAGGCAGGGAAGCGGGGCAGGTGATGGCGAGGAGGTCATTGATGCCCAGCTGGATGCTGCCGCTCTTGATGCCCTTCTTGTCGATCCGCTGCCAGACCGGCGCGTCATCAGCCTGGCTGCCGCTCCCGGACCATAGCAGGGCAGTGCAGCTTAACAGCAGGATTGCAAGAAAACGGGCCAAGGGCGATTTCGCCAGGGGTGATGAGACACGCCTGGCGCGGCGGTGCTGCTTCCGGTGACTCATCTGCCTCCCCATTCCCCGTTACGCTCAGTTTATCGTCTGATCCGATGCCGTCCAGTCACCTCGAGGTCGAATCAGATCTGCTAGCGTGCCAGCTTGCCGTCAGCCAGGCCCTCGCGGACGATGTCGAGGAAGGCCTTGACCAGCGGCGTCGAGCGGCGGTCCTGCAGGCAGGCGACATATTCGACCGAGCGCATGCGTTCGCCGGAGAACTCGATCGCCTTCAGGCGCACGTCATCGCCGAATTCCGATTGCGCGACGATGCCGATGCCAAGGCCGGCGGCCACGGCCTCGCGGATTGCCTCGCGGCTGCCGATTTCCAGTACTTCGCCGACGGTGATGCCGGCAGCACCAATGGCGGCCTCGAAAGTGCGACGCGTGGTCGAGGAGGTCTCGCGCAGCACCAGGCGCTTGCCGGCGAGATCATCGAGGCTGATCTGTTTGCGGCTGGCCCAGGGATGGGCCCGGTCGACAAAGGCGATCAGGTAATCCTCGCGGAAGGGCAGGCTGAAGATGCGCGGGTCATTGCCGACATTGGCGGCGATGGCGACATCGCAATGCTGGTCGAGGAGATCGTTCAGCAGCTTCTCCGAATTGCCGATCGACATGGAGAGGCGCAGACTGGGATAGCGGCGGTGAAACACCGCCAGAAACGGCACCGAGTGATAGGGCGCATCGGCGCCGACCCGGAGATGCCCGCGCTTCAGGCCGCGGGCGGCCGTCAGCACCTGTTCTGCCTCCCGTTCCAGGCTGAACAGGCGGAAGGTGATGTCAAAAAGATTGCGGCCGATATCGGTCAGTTCGACCCGCCGCTTGCGCCGGTCGAACAGGCGGACGCCGAACTGATCCTCGAGCGCTTTGACCTGCCCCGACAGGGTCGGCTGGGTGACACTTAAGGCATTGGCAGCCTTGGTAAAACTGCCTTCAGTGGCGACCGCGTGAAAGGACCGGAGCTGGCTGTGATTTATAGACATGGCCTATATTTCATATAGCAATTAGCGATTTGAATTATGCTACCGCCCGCCGCCATACTGCAAGCAGGTCGATTCACTGGAATCGCAACTGGCTCATTTCGCGATGAAAGGCACCGCTGATGGCGCAAGATCCCTGGCTTCTGACACCCGGCCCGCTGACCACCTCGATGACGGTCAAAGAGGCCATGCTGCATGACTGGGGCTCGCGCGACGCCAGCTTCATTCGCATGAACAGCGAAATGCGCACCAAGCTGGTGGGATTGATCGCCGGCGAGGGCGCTTTCACCACGGTGCCGATGCAGGGCAGCGGCACTTTCGCCGTCGAAGCCATGCTGGCGACCTTTGTCGGTCCCACGGACAAGCTGCTGATCCTGATCAACGGCGCCTATGGCAAGCGCATGGCGAAGATCTGCGACTATGCCAAGCGCAGCCATGTCAGCCTGGAATGGGCGGAAGACCAGCCGGTCAATCCGCAGCAGGTCGCCGAGGCGCTGGCCAAGGATACGGCGATCACGCATGTCGCTGTGGTCCAATGCGAAACCACATCGGGCGTGCTCAATCCGGTGGCCGAGGTGGCCGCCGTCGTCGCCAAGGCCGGCCGTCGCCTGCTGATCGACGCGATGAGCGCTTTCGGTGCGCTGCCGCTCGACAGCCGCACCATCCCGTTCGATGCCGTGGCCGCTTCCTCCAACAAATGCATCGAGGGTGTCCCCGGGCTCGGCTTCGTGCTGTGCCGCGAGAGCGCGCTGGTCGGTTGCAAGGGCAATGCCCATGCGCTGGTGCTCGATCTCTATGACCAGTGGCAGGTGATTGAGGCCACCAAGCAATACCGCTTCACCCCGCCAATCCATTGCATCGCCGCCTTCCACCAGGCGCTGGTCGAGCATGCCGCCGAAGGCGGTGTCGCCGGCCGCGGCGCCCGTTACCGGGCCAATTGCAAGATCCTGATCGACGGCATGCGGGCACTTGGTTTCGAAACATTGCTGCCGGACCACCTGCAGGCGCCGATCATCGTCACCTTCCACATGCCGGCCGATCCGAAATTCAACTTCCAGCTCTTCTACGACAAGCTGCGCGACCGCAATTATGTCATCTATCCCGGTAAACTGACGGTGGCCGATAGCTTCCGCATCGGCTGCATCGGCCGCCTGGATGCCGCCGAGATGACCGGGGCCCTCGCCGCCGTGAAGGCCGTCATGGCCGAGCTCGGCGTTGCTTCCGGTTCGCCGAAGAAACTGGCCGCCTCGGCCGAGTAAGGAGCAGATCATGACCACATCGAAGTCACCGCTCACCGTCAACGGCAAGAGCTATGCCTGGCCGAGCGCACCGGTCGTCGTCGTCTGCGTCGATGGTTGCGAGCCGGAATACCTCTCGGCCGCGATCAAGGCCGGTGTTACGCCCTGGCTCGCCAAGGCGGTGAAGGCGGGGACCGAGCTCACCGGCGATTGCGTGGTACCGAGCTTCACCAATCCGAACAATCTCTCCATCGTCACCGGTGCCCCACCTTCCGTGCATGGCATCTGCGGCAACTATCTCTTCGACCGCGAGAGCGGCACCGAAGTGATGATGAACGATCCGAAGTTCCTGCGCGCCGATACCATCCTCGCCACTTTCTCACGTGCCGGCGCCAAGGTCGCCGTGGTGACGGCCAAGGACAAGCTGCGCAAGCTGCTGGGCAAGGGCATGGAAGTTGGTGTCGGCAAGAGCGGCATCTGCTTCTCCTCCGAGACCTCCGACAAGACCACGGTCGCCGAGCATGGCATCGACAATGCGCAAGCCTGGCTTGGCCGGCCGCTGCCTTCGGTCTATAGCGCCGATCTCAGCGAATTCGTCTTCGCCGCCGGCGTCAAGCTGATGCGGGAGAAGAAGCCCGACATCATGTATCTGTCGACCACCGATTACATCCAGCACAAATTCGCGCCGGGCCATGAGACGGCCAACGACTTCTATCGCATGATGGACGGCTATCTCGGTGAACTCGAAGCCATGGGTTGTGTCATCGTGCTGACCGCCGATCACGGCATGAACGCCAAGCACGATGCTGCCGGCAAGCCGCAGGTGATCTATCTCCAGGATACGCTCGACCAGTGGATCGGCAAGGGCAAGGCCCGTGTGATCCTGCCGATCACCGATCCCTATGTCGTGCATCATGGCGCCCTCGGTTCCTTCGCCACCGTGTATCTGCCGGAAGATGTCGACCAGGCGGCGCTGATCAAGCGCATCGGGGCGATCCCCGGCATGGAACTGGCGATCGATCGTGACGGCGGTTGTGCCAAGTTCGAGCTGCCGGCCGACCGCCTGGGCGATGTCATCGTCGTTTCTGAGAAGAATGTCGTCATCGGTACCGCCGTCGAGCGCCATGATCTCAGCGCGCTCACTTTGCCGCTGCGCTCGCATGGCGGCATGACCGAGCAGAAGGTACCGGTCATCGTCAACCGCAAGCTCAAGGCGCTGCCGCAAGGCTATCGCCTGCGCAATTTCAGCGCCTTCGATCTGGCGTTCAATTATGTGGCCGCTGAGCATTCAGCCGGGGCGGCCGTGACCCTGCCGAAGGCCGGGTGAGGGGAGAAGATTATGGGTGTCGCCATTCGCAAGGAAAAGATGCGCACGGTCGCCAATCTCGGCGGCGATCGCAGCTATGACGTTTACAATCCCTATACCGAGCAGGTGATCGGTTCCTGCCCGAAGGCCAGCATCGCCGATGTGCAGCAGGCCTTCGCCACGGCCAAGGCCTATAAGGCGGAACTGAGCCGCGCCGACCGCTCGGCGATCCTGCGCAAGACCGCCGATCTGCTGGTTGCCCGCAAGCAGGAGATCGCCGAGCTGATCACGGCGGAATCCGGCCTCTGCCTCAAGGACACGATCTATGAGGTGGGCCGCGCCTATGACGTGTTCTTCCTCGCCTCCACGGCGGTGATCAAGGATGACGGCGAGATCTTCTCCTGCGATATCACCCCGCACGGCAAGAAGCGCCGCATCTATACCCAGCGCGACCCGATGCTGGGGGCGATCTCGGCGATAACACCCTTCAACCATCCGCTGAACCAGGTGGCGCATAAGGTGGCGCCGTCGATCGCCACCAATAACCGCATGGTGCTGAAGCCCTCGGAAAAGACGCCGCTGACGGCGCTGCTGCTGGCCGATGTCCTTTATGAGGCGGGCCTGCCGAAGGAGATGTTCCAGGTCGTCACTGGTGACCCGAAGGATATCGCCGATAGCATGCTGACCGATGAGAATGTCGATCTCATCACCTTCACCGGTGGCGTCAGGGTCGGCAAATACATTGCCGAGCATATGGGCTATCGCCGCGCCATCCTGGAGCTTGGCGGCAATGATCCGCTGATCGTCATGGAAGACGCCGATATCGAGGAGGCGACAAATCTCGCCGTCTACGGATCCTACAAGAATTCCGGCCAGCGCTGCACGGCGGTAAAGCGCATGATTGTCCACCAGGCGGTGGCCGACCGCTTCGTCGAGCTGCTGGTCGAAAAGTCGAAGAAGGTCAAATACGGCGATCCGATGGATCCCGAGACCGATATGGGGACGGTGATCGACGAGGCGGCGGCGCGTTATTGCGAAGACATGGTCAATGACGCGGTCGGCAAGGGCGCGAAGCTGCTCTATGGCAATATCCGCAAGGGTGCCCTTTATTCCCCGACCGTGGTCGATCACGTCGCCTTCGACGCGCCGTTGGTGAAATGGGAATGCTTCGGCCCGGTTTCGCCGATCATCCGGGTCAAGGATATCAACGAGGCGATCCAGGTCTCCAACTCGACCAGCTATGGCCTTTCTTCCGGCGTCTGCACCAACCGCCTGGACTACATCACGCGCTTCGTGCGTGAACTGCAGGTCGGCACGGTGAATGTCCGCGAAGTACCTGGCTATCGCATCGAAATGTCACCGTTCGGTGGTATCAAGGATTCCGGCCTCGGCCATAAGGAAGGCGTCATCGAGGCGATGAAGGGCTTCACCAATGTGAAGACCTATTCTCTGCCCTGGGCGTAAGGGAACAAAGATGTCAGTACAGAATGTCACGGTTTCCCCGGCGGGTGATGTCATCACGCTCGCCTGGACGGATGGCGCGCAATCGACCTTTCCGGCGATCTGGCTGCGCGACAATTGCCGCTGCCCGAAATGCCGGCATGCCAATGGCCAGCGCCTGTTCGAAATCACCGATCTGCCGACTGCCCTGAGCGTCGGCAAGGCGGAGCAGGCTGCCGACCAGCTGGCGATCACCTGGGCGCCGGACAATCATGTCAGCATCTTCCGCCTCGACTGGCTGCGGGCGCATGACCTGGCGCCGGCCAGCCGCGCCAAGCGCCATGAGGCGCCGGTGCATTGGGGCGCCGACTTGAAGAGCAAGCTGCCGGTTGGTGACTGGTCGGAGATCAAGACGGATGCCGCCGCGGAACTGGTCTGGCACGAGAAGTTCGCGGCCTATGGCTTCGGCGTCCTGCGCAATGTGCCGACCGATGATGGCATGGTCGAGACGGTGGGCAATCATCTCGGCTTCGTGCGAGTGACCAACTACGGCAGCCGCTTCGACGTCATCTCGGTGCCCAATCCGAATAACCTTGCTTATACGGCTGTGGGCCTCGGCGTCCACAGCGACAATCCTTATCGCGAGCCGACCCCGGGCGTGCAATTGCTGCACTGCCTGGAATCCGACGCACCGGGCGGCGAGACGCTGCTGGTCGATGGCTTCCACGCAGCCGAAATCCTGCGCCGCGAAGATCCAGCTGCTTTCGAGCTGCTGCGGAAGCATCCCTTCAGCTTCCGTTTCCGCGATGCCAAGGCTGATCTGCGGGCCACCGTGCCGCTGATCAAGACCGACTATGATGGTCATGTCAGCGAAGTGCATTTCAACAACCGCTCTGCCGACAAGCTGGATGTGCCGGTGGAATTCGTGGCGCCCTGGTATGCTGCCTATCGCCGTTTCGCCGAGATTTTGAAGCGCCCCGAGCTGGAGCTTACTTTCCGCCTGGGGCCGGGTGATCTCGTCGTCATGATGAACGAGCGGGCGCTGCATGGCCGCACCGCCTTCGATCCCAGCCTCGGTCGCCGGCATCTGCAGGGCTGCTATATCGACAAGGATGGAATCGAGAGCCGCCGGCAGGTATTGCGCCGCCAGTTGCACAAATCCGAGGAGATTGCCGCGTGAGCAGGATCAGCAAGGCCGATGTCCTGGCCGAGATCGACCAGGCCTTCGAGCGGCGGGGCCATGAAGGCTATGGCGAAGGTGTCTCGCAGCTTGAACACGCGCTGCAATGTGCACTCTGCGCCGAGCGTGACGGTGCCTCCCCGGCGCTGATCACGGCGACACTGCTGCATGATATCGGCCATCTGCTGCATGACCTGCCGCAGGATATTGCTGATCAGGGCATCGATACCGAGCATGAGTCTCTCGGCTCCGCCTGGCTGTCGCAGCATTTCGGCCCGGAAGTGACCGAGCCCGTGCGGATGCATGTCGATGCCAAGCGCTATCTCTCTGCTGTAGAGCCTGGCTATTACGAGCGTCTCACCGAGGCCTCGATCCTCAGCCTCAAGCTGCAGGGCGGTGTCTTTGACAAAGAAGAGGCCGCGGCATTTGCTGATGAGCCTTTCGCCGAGGATGCAGTCAAGCTGCGGCGCTGGGATGAGGAGGGCAAGGAGGTCGGCCTGCGGACACCGGCGCTGGCTCATTTCTACCGCTACGTCGAGGCCTGCCTGAAATAGCTCGGAATAGGCCACGAGGGCGACGCAATGATGCCATGGACTGGGACCGGCTGGTGCGACGGGATTGGTGCTTCCGCTTGCAGGTAAAAGTTAATATTCTAACGGTATGCTGACTTTCTGCCCGGCGCCGGGCAGGTATGGTTAACCGGGTAGATGACACTTTGATCGCAACCTATCAGTGGCGTTCGCAAGCGCCGACCGGCTGGGAAAACCTCCAGCGCTACCGGCTTGAGCTGGGGCTGGTTGTGACCGGGCTCGTCCTCGCGGCGATGATCTTCCTGCATCTCGACCGGGAGACGCCGGCAGCCTCCGATATCGAACAATCGCTGCAGACCTATGTGCAGATGCTGCGGGCGTCGCACAGCGTGAACGGTGGATCGCTGCGGACCGAAATGCAGGCCGATGTCACCGGGCCTCGCGTCACCGGGCTCGACATCACCGAGCAGCGCCGCTTCATCGACTATTGGACCATCGATGCGACCATGCATGTGGAAGCCCTGATGAGCTCGCCACGCGAGGTGCCGATTCGATTGCGAGTCGCTTATCTCGACGGCGGCTGGAAGGTTCTCCAGGCCGAGGATCTGTCGCGGAACGCACCCTTGCGGCAATAACGCTTGCCGGTGGCGACTCGGCGGAAACGCTAAAATAACCACAAAATCCGATATGAAAGTTGCGCTTCAGAGGGTGTGGCGCGCAGGAGTCTTGTTGTCAGCAGTCAGAAATTAACTAGAAATGATAACCAGCTTTCTCAGAGAGCTTTCGCAAGGGAGATTCGGGATCATGCTGGTATCGATCACAGGGACGGGTGGCGCCTCAGGTGGCCGCGCGAGTGGTCCGACATCCAATGAGATTTCGATGGCGCTGCATGAATGCGGTTCCTCGTTGCTTTTCGGCAAGACCAATTCCGCGACCAAGATGCTGCTGGCGGATATCGCCCGTCATTTCAGCAGCCTCAGCATTCTCAGCACGATGCGGGTGGACGATCACTGGCGCACCGAGGCGCTGGTGAATTTCCAGTCGCGGGGGGCGGCCCCGGTCAGCCTGAAGATCCAGTTCCAGCTGCAGCAGCAGGAAGCTTCCTGGGAGATCAGCGCGGCGCAATTGCTGCAAAGCTGACGCGCCGATCGCGCGCTGACAGACGTGCAGGCCGTCCCATCTGGCGACGGCCTTTTTTATTTGTCGGCTTTGGCGGCCTGGCAGCTTGGGCACAGGCCTTCGATCTCGATCGTCAGGCGACTGACCTCGAAACCCTGGCGCTGGGCGCAGCTCTTGGCGGCGTCGAAGATCGCCCGGTCGGTGACCTCGACCGCCTTGTGACAGGCGGTGCAGATCAGGAACTGGCTGATATGCCGGTCTTCCGGGTGGTCGCAGCCGATAAAGGCGTTGAGCGATTCCAGCCGATGCACCAAGCCGTGTTCCAGCAGGAAGTCGAGCGCCCGGTAGACGGTCGGCGGGGCAGCCCCCTTATCGTTAATTTTGAGCTGGTCGAGGATCGCATAAGCGCCGATCG
>DATMUQ010000633.1:0-3346 GCA_035563795.1 Terriglobales bacterium
AGCACCACATGAAAGGTGCTGCCGATGCCGGGCTTGCTGTCGACCGAGATCTGGCCCGCCATCAGATCCACCAGCTGCTTGCAGATGGTGAGGCCCAGTCCCGAGCCGCCGAAGCGCCGGGTGATCGAGGAGTCGGCCTGCTGGAAACGATCGAAGAGCTGGCCGATCTTCTCCATGGGGATGCCGATGCCGGTATCGGCGACATCGATCATCAGATAGAAGCGCAAGGACGGAGAGATGTCGCCGGCCGCATTGGCCAGGCGGGTCATCGGTGCGGTGGTCGCCCGGATGACGATGTCGCCATTCAAGGTGAACTTCACCGCATTGCCGACCAGATTCATCAGGATCTGGCGCAGCCGCGACTGGTCGCCGCGAATGAAGCGCGGCACATTGCCGGCGATCTCGGCCGACAGGCTGACGCCTTTGCTCGCTGCCCGTCCGGAGAACAAGGTCACGACGCCTTCGATGATGGCATGCAGGTCGCAATCCGTCGTCTCCAGCGCAACCCGGCCGGCCTCCAGCTTGGTGACGTCAAGAATGTCGTTGATGATCGCCAGCATGTCCTCGGCGGAAGCGAGGGCAACCCCCGCCCGGCGGCGCTGGTCATCCGTCAGACTATTGTCGATCAGCAGGCTGAGCATGCCGATGACGCCGTTCAAGGGGGTGCGCACTTCATGGCTGACAGTGGCCAGGAAGGTGCTCTTGGCGTCATTCGCCGCCTCCGCCAGGCGCCGCTGGCGATTGAGGTCGCGGGCAAGGCGGGTCAGCGATGCGGTCTGATGCTCCAGTTCCTGGCGTGCTGTTACCAGGTCCGAGATATCCGTATGGGTGCCGACAACGCGGGCCAGCCGACCCTGTTGATTGCGATGCACGGCGACGCGGCAGAGAATATGCACGACATGGCCGCTGCGATGGCGAAAGCGCAGGATGCAGTCGCTTTGGGCGGCAATGCCGCGGTTGAGCGATTGCAGGGTCGAGACGGCCTTTTGCAGATCCTGGCGCAGGATCAGGCCGCGCCAGGCGGCGGGACTGCTCTCCAGATCGGCATCGCGATAGCCGAGCTGCTGTTTCCAGCGCGGCGACAGCCAGAGCTGGTCCTGGGCGCGGTCATAGTCGAACAGACCGTCATTGCTGCCCCGCACTGCCAGCGACAGGAAGCTCTCGCGCTCGCGCAATTGTGCAGCGGCTTGGCGTTCCTGGCGTGCAAGACCACTCAGCATCTGGTTGGTGGCGTTGAGGCTGAGGACGAGGAGCTGGATGTTGAACAGGACCGGCCCTGAATTGAAGCGTTGGAACAGGCCGAAAGACCAATGCGCGGCGGCAATGGCCTCGATGCTGATGAGAAGCGTGATCGCCATGGAGACGGTCATGTCCAGGCGGATCGATGCCCAGGCGATCAGCGGGAACAGCAGGAAAGCCAGCGAATCCGGGTCCGAATCCAGGATATGCAACAATGCAACTGGCAGGCCGAGCGGCAAGGTCGCGGTGATGACGAGGATGGCGGCGGCTTCGAGCACCCAGCCGAAATGCCTGGGGCTGGTCCGATCGGTGCCTGGTTGCAGCCAGGCGAGCAAGGGTGCCGTCAGCATGATGATGCCGCCGGTATTGCCGAACCAGAAGGTCTCCAATGCCAGCAGGAAGCCGTCGCGTGGCACGCTGCCGACGGTGTAAAGCGTCAGGATGGAAATCAGGCTGCTGATCAGCGGGCCCGACGGTGCGCCGATCACGGCCAGCAGTGCCAGGTCGCGCAAGCGCCCCAGCCGGCTGTCGAAGCCGCAATACCGCTTGAGGATGCCGGCCGAGATCAGCGGCTCGAGAGCGGCGCCGATGGCAAAGGCCAGGATCGCCCAGAGCGGCCGTTCGGCACCCTGCCCGATGAATTGCAGGGTCAGGTTGCCGAGAAAAATCGCGACCGATACCTGCGGGCCGAAGAACAGCACCATGGCAAGGGCAACACCGCTGGCCGGCCAGACCGGCGAGACACCGCTGTGCAGGGCCAATTGCAAGCCGATCCAGCCTGTCGCCAGATAGAAGAGATAGCTGGCGGCCTGGACCAAGAGCGCATGCGATCCCAAACCCTGCCAATGCCGTCGCCACTGACTGCGACCAATGCCGAATGCCGTTGTCATGGGTTCAACATACACCGCCAGCGGTGGCCGGCTAAAGCGATTCAACCGGCGAAATTATGGACCGGATGTCGATGTCAGGCGATCGCGACCGGCATGATGCTGTCGGGCATCTCGCGGATGACGAGATCGGCTAGGGCCTGGAAATCCGCCAGACGCGGCGATGACCGGCGGTAGACCAGGCCGATACGGCGCTTCGCCGTCGGATCGGCCAGGCGGGCGAGGGCGATCCCCGGCCGCCGCTCGACCCGGGCGGCCAAAGCCGGCAGCAGGGTGCAGCCATGGCCGCCGGCCACCAATTGCAACAGGGTCGCCAGGCTTGCGGTCTGGAAACGGGGATCGGTGCCGTCCTGGCCGCAGACCGCCATCGCCTGGTCGCGCAGACAATGGCCTTCATTGAGCAGCATGAGATGCGCATCCCGCAGCTTCGGCGCTTCGATCACATCGAAACCGGCCAAGGCATGGTCGGAGGGGCAGGCCAGGAGGAAGGGTTCGTCAAACAGCGGCAGCGCGTCGATATCGCCGGCGGCATCGACCGGCAGCGCCACCAGGGCGGCATCGAGGTCATAGTCGAGCAAACGGGCGAGCAAGGTGTCGGTCAGGTCTTCGGTGAGGCCGAGCTCGAGCTGGGGAAAGCGGGCCTGCAGCGGCGCCAGCAGCCAGGGCAACAGATAAGGGCAGAGGGTGGGAATGACGCCAAGGCGCAAAGGCCCGGACAAGCGTGCCTGGGCGGCGCCGGCAAGATCGCGCAGGCGGCCGACCCCGGCCAGGATCAGGCGCGCCTCGGCGACAATGCCTTGGCCGGTTTCAGTGACCGTGACCTGCTTGTTGCCGCGCTCGAACAGGGTGATGCCGAGCTGCTCTTCCAGTTTGCGGATCTGGGTGCTGAGGGTCGGCTGGCTGACATGGCAGGCTTCGGCCGCACGCCCGAAATGACGATGCTCCGCCAGGGCCACCACATAGCGCAGCTCGGTCAAGGTCATTTCCCGCTTCCTTCCGCCAGGTCCAGCGCTCCCGATAGGCCCCGCCTATCGGTCCAATAGGATAATAAAATTTCATAAATCAATAAAGTAGTGCTTAGTTTAGAGCAATTATAAAGTAAAGATTGTGACCAGGAAGACCAAGGAGCAGCTCGATGACCGACACCGCATCAAAAAATCCGCAAATGACCAATGCCGCCGGCGCCCCGGTCGGCGACAACCAGAATTCCCTCACCGCCG
>DATMUQ010000634.1:0-3831 GCA_035563795.1 Terriglobales bacterium
CTGGCTGCCGCAACGTCTCGCTGGCCCGGCCGGCGGTGGTATCCCGGTTATTGCCGGTGCTGGCTCGGTTCGGCTCGGCAGCTTGATATGTGGGACCCTGGCGGTCGGCGACTCCGGACCGCGCACTGTTGGCCGGAGCCGGAACCGGTGGCAGCGTGCCCCAGCCGGTCGCCCCAAAGCGGCTTTGCGGCGTCTCTTCAACAGCTTCGTCGGCGCCCCACTCGATATACAGCTTGAGCAGGGTGAGCGGGTCCGGCATGTCGGGGGCAGATGGGTGCATGTGCGCAACCTAGCATTGGCTCGCTTGGCCGCCTAGCCGCGCGATCATCGGTTTCTGGCCTGTCAGAGCCCTGCTCTAGCTGCATAAGCCTATGGTTTACGCCGGCGCCGGGTGCAGTTGTCAGCGGCCGGGCATCATTGTAACACCTTGCCAGCTTTGGCCGGCCGATCGGGTGCCGGTTCTGGAAGGATCATTTGGCCGAGTTGCCGGGAGGGGAGAATGGACCGCGAGGTTATGGAATACGATGTGGTGATCGTCGGCGGCGGTCCCTCGGGACTGAGCGCTGCGATTCGCCTGAAGCAGCTCGCGGCTGAGAAGAACCACGAGGTTTCGGTCTGCGTCATCGAGAAGGGTGCCGAGATCGGCGCTCATATCCTCTCTGGCGCCGTGTTGGAACCGCGGACCCTGAACGAGCTCATTCCTGATTGGAAGGAAAAGGGCGCCCCGCTCAATACCCCGGCCAAGGAAGACTTCTTCCTCTATCTGACTGAGAAATCGGCGCATCGCCTGCCCACCCCGCCGACCATGCATAACGAGGGCAATTACATCATTTCGCTGGGGAATTTCTGCCGCTGGCTCGGCACCCAGGCGGAAGAACTCGGCGTCGAGATCTATCCGGGCTTTGCCGCCGCCGAAGTCATCTATGATGACAGCGGTGCGGTAAAGGGTGTCGCCACCGGCGATATGGGCATCGGCAAGGATGGCCAGCATACCGGCAACTACACCCGCGGTGTCGAGCTGCATGGCAAGCAGACCATCTTCGCCGAAGGCTGCCGCGGCTCACTGACCAAGACCCTGTTCCAGAAGTTCAACCTGCGCGACGGCGTCGATCCGCAGACTTTCGGTATCGGCATCAAGGAATTGTGGGAAATCGACCCGGCCAAGCACAGCCAGGGCAAGATCATCCATACGACCGGCTGGCCGATGGACAGCAAGACCTATGGCGGTTCCTTCCTCTATCATCTGGAGAACAACCAGGTGGCGGTGGGCTTCGTCGTCGGTCTCGATTACGAGAACCCGCATCTCTCGCCCTTCGAGGAATTCCAGCGCTTCAAGCAGCATCCGGCGATCCGTCCTTATTTCGAGGGCGGTCGGCGCATCGCCTATGGCGCCCGCGCCATCAATGAAGGCGGCTTCCAGTCGATCCCGAAGCTGACCTTCCCGGGTGGCGCGCTCATCGGTGACACCGCCGGTTTCCTCAACGTGCCGAAGATCAAGGGCACCCATACGGCGATGAAGTCCGGCATGACCGCTGCCGAGGCGGTATTCGACGCCCTGGTTTCCGGTGCCGCTGCCGAGAAGCCGGTCGAAGTGACGGCTTATCCCGAGAAGCTGAAGCAGACCTGGCTGTGGGACGAGCTCTATAAGGTGCGGAACATTCGCCCGAGCTTCCACAAGGGCTTCTGGTTCGGCCTGGTCTATTCGGCGATCGACACCTATGTCTTCAAGGGCAAGGCCCCCTGGACCTTCCATCACAAGCAGCCGGATAACCTGTCGCTGAAGAAGGCGTCGGACGCGAAGAAGATCGTCTATCCGAAGCCGGATAACGTGGTCAGCTTCGACCGCCTGTCCTCGGTCTTCCTCTCAGGCACCAATCATGAGGAAAATCAGCCGGCGCATCTCACCTTGAAGAACAAGGATGTGCCGATCCAGGTCAATCTGGCGCTTTATGATGCGCCGGAGCAGCGCTACTGCCCGGCGGGGGTCTATGAGATCGTCCGCGATAATGACGGCGCCAACCCGAAGCTGCAGATCAACGCCCAGAACTGCGTCCACTGCAAGACCTGCGACATCAAGGACCCGACCCAGAACATCAACTGGGTCGTGCCTGAAGGCGCCGGCGGTCCGAACTACCCCAATATGTGACCCAGACACATATATTAGGGCACACATTATAATAACCAGACTGTGATCGCCGCCGCCCGGGACCCCGGGCGGCGGCGCGCTATTCAAGCCGGAAGGTTCCTGCTAAGACTGGGAACCTGGAGCGCGATCGTCGCTGGGTTCGTCGCAGGGGGCACCTGCCATGTTCTTCTCGTCGCGGTCGGATGCTCGCCACCCATTTTTTTGTTTGGTAGCAATGGCTTCTTTCCAGCCCGTCTCTTCCCCGCGTCGCCCGTTTTCGCATCGCCTGTCCCGCGTAACGGTCAGTTTCCTGACCCTCCTGCTCGCCGCCTCCGCCCTGACACCGCTCAGCAGTATCACGCCGGCGCGTGCCGATAGCGCCAATGCCGATTGGAGCATTTCCGGCGCTTTCCTGGCCGGCATGAATGCCAAGAATCGCGGCGACATGAAGACGGCGGCCGATTTGCTGCCTTTGGCGCTGGCCGCCAATCCCGGCGATCCGGGCCTCATCCAGGCGACCCTCTATGCCGAGATCAGCGATGGCCGGATCGATGACGGTATCAAGCTCGCGAAGCAGGCGACGGCTGCCAAATCACCGGCAGTGCAGGCGCCCCTGGTCACCGTCCTGATGATCCAGGATGCGACCAAGCAGAAGCAATATGATCGCGCTTTGGATTTCGCCCGCAAGTTGCCGGATCAGCAGATCGGCAAATATGCCGGCCCGATGATCCGCGCCTGGCTGATCGCCGGCAGCCAGAAGCAGGTGGCGCCCGCAATCAAGGAATTGAAAGCGCTGGAAAGCGAGCCCGGCTTCGCGCCTTTCGCGCTGATCCAGCGGGCGGCGATCGAGGATTTCCTCGGCCATCCCGATGATGCCTTGAAGACCTATCAGCAGGCCGTCGAGGCCTCCAACAGCATGCCGACGCTGCTGTTGCAGATGTATGGCAACCTGCTGGTGCGCCGTGGCGACAAGGCCGCCCTCGACAAGCTGCTGGACCGCTTCGCGACCAGCAATGCCGGGAACAGCGATGTCATTGCCGGCCCGTTGGTGATGCAGTTGAAGGCCGGTGAAAAGCAGCCGCCGCTGGTAACTTCCGCGGCAGATGGGGTGGCTGGCGTCATGTCCGGCATGTCTGTCTTGCTGCTGCAGGAGAATCTTTACAGCGAGGCGCTGCTCTTTGCCCGGCTGGGTCTCGATCTGAAGCCGGATCTCGATATCGGCCGGGTCCTGGCCGGTGACATCTATCGCCGCACCAACCGCTACGATGATGCGGTGGCGATGTATCGCGGCATCAAGCCCGGCTCGATCTATTCCTGGTCGGCGCAGCTCTCCGTTGCCGATTGCCTGCGGCGCGAGGACAAGAACGACGAGGCCGAGAAGCTGCTGCGGGACATGACCGCCAGCGACAAGAGCAATGTCGATGCGCCGGAACTGCTGGGCGATCTTCTGCGCAGCAACAACAAGTTCGATGCGGCGGCGGCAGCTTATACAACGGCGATCGAGCGCATTCCCAACCCGCTGCCCAATGATTGGTCGCTGTTCTATTTCCGCGGCACCTCCTATGAGCGCGCCAATCAGTGGCCGAAGGCGGAGGTCGATTTCAAGAAGGCGCTCGAATTGTCACCCGACCAGCCTTATGTGC
The DNA here is from genome assembly GCA_035563795.1 of Terriglobales bacterium. Taxonomy (GTDB): domain Bacteria; phylum Pseudomonadota; class Alphaproteobacteria; order Dongiales; family Dongiaceae; genus Dongia_B. Next base: position 3,769 of record DATMUQ010000634.1, read on the forward strand.
TGAACTATCTCGCCTATACCTGGGTCGAGCGGCGCGAGCATCTCGATGAAGCCCTGAAGATGC
>DATMUQ010000635.1:0-7888 GCA_035563795.1 Terriglobales bacterium
GTGACCTCGGTGACCGAATGCCGCCTGCTCTCGCTGGAAGCCAATGATTTCCGCCGGCTGATGAACCGCTACAGCTCATTGCGCGATCAGGTGATGGCGGTCGCGGAAAAGCGGCTCAATGCCATGACCGGCAATGGCGACACGAAAGCCGATAGCGGTTCCGATCAACCGGCGCCGCCGAAAAGCTGAAACCACCAAAGAAAACGCCCGCAGCAGTGACGCCGCGGGCGGTTCTTTTAGATCGCAACAGAAACCAGATCAGGCGATCAGGCTGCGCAGGGTCCGGTTGGCAACCGCCAGCATGGCCAGTTCCAGCTTGCCGACTTGGCGCAGATCGCCGAACAGGCTTTCGGCCCGTGTGAGGGCTGCGCCCCGGGACTGCTTCCAGAGATCGATCGCTGCCTGGCCGGTGGGCTTGCCCTCCGCTTCCTGTGCGCCCTTGAGGATCACCTGGGTCAGCTCGCGCTGATGGCCGTAGAGATCCTCGACGATGGCGAAGACAGCGAGACGCTGCCAGTGGCTGTCGCCGATCAGGCCCTTGGCACCGTTGCGCAGCCAGTCGAGGTGGAACTGGTCGCCGACCGCGAAATAGGTTTGGCCGGCCTCCTCCACCTTGATCTTCGCCTCGGCGGCGATGCGCACGATATCGAGGGCCGCGGTCATCGCCGGCAACTGCGCGATCTTCTGTGCCAGTTCTTCCGGCACGCCTTGGCTCGCCAGTTCGCTGAACTGCTTGGCGATCTCCGCCTGGTCCGAGGGCGAGACGATGATCGGCAAGGCAGCTTCCAGCGCCTTTACCGCGGGGCCGGTGGTCGCCACATTGGCGGCGATATCGAGCGGATGCTGGCCGTTGCGCAGGAACCACAAGGTCGCCTGGTCGGCGAGATTGCTGATCGCCAGCAACATCTCGGTCTGCACCTGGGCGGCAACGCGGTTGTCGAGCGCTTCGACCTGCTTCCATAGCTTGCGCAGCTTGAACGCGCCGCGGGTGATGGCGTAGGCGCGGGCGATCGCCGAGGCGCCCTGGCCGGTCTTTTCCTTCATCACATGGGCGAAAGTGGCACCCATGCGATTGATCAGCGAATTGGTCACCACGGTGGCGATGATTTCACGCCGCAGGCGATGCTGCTCGATCTGCGCGCGATAGTTCTTCTGCAGGGCCTCGGGGAAATAGCTGATGAGGTCCTCGGCGAGCTGCGGATCATCGGGTAGATCCGAAGGCAGCAATTCGTCGTAGAGCGAGTTCTTGGAATAAGCCAGCAGCACCGCCGATTCCGCCCGTGTCAGGCCGACACGCTGGCTGAGGCGCTGGCGCATGGTCTCGTCATCCGGGAGATATTCGATCACCCGGTCGAGCTTGCCGGCACGTTCCAGTGCTCGCATGAAGCGGCCCTGCTGGTCGAGCAGACGGAAGCTCTGCGCCTCGGCAATGGTCAGCGCCTGGCTCTGCAAGTAATTGTCGCGCAGCACCAGATGGCCGACCTCATCGGTCATCTCCGCCAGCAGCTTGTCGCGCTGTTTCATGGTGAGATCGCCATTGGCGACCGCCTCATTGAGCAGGATCTTGATATTGACCTCATGGTCCGAGGTATCGACGCCGGCCGAATTGTCGACCGCATCGGTATTGAGGCGCTTGCCATTCAGCGCCGCCTCGACGCGGCCGCGCTGGGTGAAGCCGAGATTGGCGCCCTCGCCCACCACCTGACAACGGAGATCGGTCGCATTGATGCGGATCGCGTCATTGGCACGGTCGCCCACTTCGGCATGGGTCTCGTCCTCGGCCTTCACATAAGTGCCGATACCGCCCAGCCACAGGAGATCGATCTCTGCCCGCAACATCGCCTGGATCAGCTCATTCGGCGTGACGCTGTCCTTGGCGATGCCGAAGCGCGCCTTGGTCTCCGCCGAGAGCTTGATCGACTTCGCCTTGCGCTCAAAGATGCCGCCGCCAGCCGAGATCAGCTTGGCGTCGTAATCCGCCCAGGTCGAGCGCGGCAGGTTGAAGAGGCGCTGCCGCTCCTTGAAGCTCGTCGCCACATCCGGATTGGGATCGACGAAGATATGCATGTGGTTGAAGGCGCCAACCAGCTGCGTGTGCTCGGACAGGATCATGCCGTTGCCGAACACGTCGCCCGACATGTCGCCGACGCCGACACAGGTGAAGGCGGTGTTCTGGATGTCGCGGCCGATCTCGCGGAAATGCCGCTTCACCGATTCCCAGGCACCACGCGCGGTGATGCCCATCTTCTTATGGTCATAGCCGGCCGAGCCGCCGGAAGCGAAGGCATCGTCGAGCCAGAAACCGTAATCGCGCGATACGCCATTGGCGATGTCGGAGAAGGTCGCCGTGCCCTTGTCGGCGGCGACCACCAGATAGGGATCGTCCTCGTCGCGGCGGAAGACATCCGCCGGCGGCACCACCTTGCCGCCGACCAGATTGTCGGTGATATCGAGGAGACCGCGCATCAGCGTCTTGTAGCAATGCACGACTTCCGCCATCACCACATCGCGATCGGTCGATTGCGGCGGCCGCTTGACGACGAAGCCGCCCTTCGAGCCGACCGGCACGATGACGGCATTCTTCACCATCTGCGCCTTCATCAGGCCCAGGACCTCGGTGCGGAAATCCTCGCGCCGGTCCGACCAACGGATGCCGCCGCGGGCGACCTTGCCACCACGCAGATGGATGGCCTCGGCCCGCGGGCTGTAGACGAAGACCTCGACCAGCGGACGCGGCAGCGGCAATTCCTCGATCTTGTGGGAATCGAGCTTGAAGGAGATGTATTCCTTGATGCCGCCATCGGCCGCGCGCTGGAAGAAATTGGTGCGCAAGGTACACTGGATGGCATTGAGGAAGCGCCGCAGGATGCGGTCCTCATCGAGATTGCTGACGCCGTCCAGCTGCTTCTGGATCTCCGCCACGATCCGCTCGGCCTCGGCCGCGCGGTCGCCGATCCGCACCGGGTCGAACTGCACATGGAACAGCTTGACGATGTTGCGGGTGATCTGCGGATTGCCGTTGAGCGTCGCCTCCATATAGGCTTGGCTGAAGGCGATTGCCGCCTGGCGCAGATATTTGCAGTAAGAGCGCAGCAGCGTCACATCGCGCCAGGCGAGGCCGGCGGTGATGACCAGCCGGTTGAAGCCGTCATCCTCCATCTCGCCGGCCCAGATCTTCGCATAGGCTTCCTGGAAGTTGTCACGGATCTGACCGATATCGACCTCGGCGCCATCCGCCGTGACCATGGCGAAATCATGGATCCAGACAATCGTGTCGCCACCGCTGAGCTGGATGTCGAAAGGATTCTCGCTGATCACCTTGAGGCCGAAATTCTCCAGCGAGGGCAGCACGGTGGAGAGGGCGATCTTGGTGCCGCTCTTATAGAGCTTCAGCCGCAGGGCATTGGCCGGCTCCTCGATCGGTCGGTAGAGATTGAGCGCCGGTGCCGTCTGCACCAGGGCCTCCTCGACCCGCTCGATATCGTGGACCGCGGTGAAGGCGTTGAAATATTCCTCATAGCCGGCCGGGAAGGCATCGCCGAAGCGCCGCAGCAGCGCAGTACCCTTGGCCTCGCCCTTGGCTTCGACCAAGGCATCGCGCAGCTTGTCGCGCCAGGAGCGGCTGGCCTCGACGATCTCGTCTTCCAGGGCCTGCAGATCGACCGCCGGCACTTCGCCGGGCACGGTATTGATGATGTACTGCAATCGCGCCAGCGGCCCGTCGCCGACATGGACGTAAGATGTTGCCATCTGGCCGCCGAAGGCCTTGCTCAGCACGGCGCCGACGCGTAGGCGCAAGGCGGTGTTCAGCATGTCGCGCGGCAGGAAGACCAGGGCCGAGACAAAGCGTTCATAGGGATCGCGGCGGGCGAAGAGGGCGATGCGCTGGCGTTCCTGCAGATGTAGGATGCCGACCGCCGTATCGAGCAGTTCATCATCGCTGCTCTGGAACAGTTCGTCGCGCGGATAGGTCTCGAGAATATTGACCAGTGCCTTGCCGTCATGGCCCTGGGGCGAGAAGCCGGCCCGCTTGATCACCGTTTCGATCTTGCGGCGCAGCAGCGGAATCTCGCTGGGGCTGCGGTTATAGGCCATCGAGGTGAAGAGGCCGGCGAACAGCCGCTCGCCGATCACTTCGCCCTTTTCGTTGAACAGCTTGACGCCGATCGTATCGAGATAGGCGTTGCGATGGACGGTGGAGCGCAGATTGCCCTTGGTCACCATCAGCAGATTGGGCTGGCGGATGAAGTTCCGCACATCGGGCGGCATGTTGTCGCGATTGCGGATGCCATCGAAGATCCGCGTGTTGAAATCGCGCAGGATACCGAGCGAGGCCTTCTCGACGATACGATAGCTGACCTGGTCGCCTTCGCCGGAGAAGGTGTACTCCCGGTAGCCGAGGAAGGTGAAATTGTCATCGCCGACCCAGCGCAGGAAGTCGACGATCTCGGAGACCTCCGGCTTGGCCAACGGCAGCTTGCGCTTGGAGATATCGTCGACCACCTCATCCAGGCGCTGGCGCATGGCGCCCCAATCCTGGACCGCAATGCGGACATCCTTCAGCACCGCCTCGATGCGTTCCTTGATCTGGGCGCCGCGATCACCCTCGCCGATCTGCGTCACCCAGAGCTGCATCACGGATTCGGCATGGGCATCGGGCTTGCCAAGGCTCAGCACCTGGCCCTTGTCATCGCGCTCCACCCGCATGACCGGATGGATGACGAGATGCACGCCGATTTCCTGGCGGGTCAGCTCCGCGGTGACGGAATCGACCAGGAAGGGCATATCGTCATTGACGATCTCGATGATGCTGTGGCCGCTGCGCCAGCCATGCTCATCCTGGCTGGGATTGAAGACGCGCACCTTGGCCTGACCGGCCGGCCGCTTGAGGGCGAAATTGTAAAGCGACAAGGCCGCACAAAAAAGATCCTCGGCGCTCTGCTCCGTGAGATCATGCTGGGGCACATTGGCATAGAAGTCGCGGATGAAGGTTTCGACCTGGCCTGCCCGCGCGCGCTCAATCCGATCGGCGACGAAATGCAAGACATCGGTGAGCAACTGCGACTTCAGTTTGTCGGCTTTCATGATTTCTGATTTGCCTCATTTTGTTATGCATGAAGGGCGGCCCGCTCCGCCCCAATCGTGTGCGGCGCAGGGTGATCCCATGCTGCCGCTCTCTGCGCCAGACTGTAGCGGAGCCGGCAGCGCCTTTCCAGTGATGGCCCCATGTCTGACAGCGGTGTCACGGGAATGCCACGGATTCAGGTCGGCCGCGGCGGGGAGGAGGTATCGAAATGGCGGCAGGAGGGGGCCAAAACGCCAGCTGACTCGGCGAATTCACGGTCAGGAAGCAGACTTGCACCCGCAATATAAGACTTAGTTAATATCTGCTGACGCATTCTGAAGCTGGGGGCGGCAAATTTCATTTGCCGGGAGACATTTCGAGGCACGAGGTTCCGTTCATGAGCGCACAGTCGACAGAAGCGGACATCAATCCGGGCGTTCAATGGTTGACCCAGGAAATGCGAGGCGATGCCTTCTGGCGGCAGCTGCCGCCGGAGGTTCGCGCCGGCTTTAACAGCACGCAGGAACAAGCGATCCGTGCCACTGCCGGGGCCGCCCAGAATCACCACGCCATCGACTACCGGCTGACGCTGCATCTGCCGATCATTGGCAATATCTATTTTGTCCTGCTGGGCGGGCGCGAAAGACGCAATGAGCTGCGCCGGTCGCTGGACCAGGCCATGCGGCCGCAAAGCGTACTGCAGCATCTGGTCCTCGGCATTCTCGGCTTGATCACCGTCAGCATGGTCGCGGCCATCGGCATCCTGCTTTATGCTGCTCTGCGTTAGGCAACAAAGACGATCATCATCATGCTGACAACCGCCGGCCGGTCGACACGGATCAGCTTTCGTGTGCCGCCTTTCCTGCTGCTGACCGGATTGTTGCTGGCAGGCGCATGGCTGGCTGCAGATGCCGGGCTGCAGCATGCGCAGGCACAGTCAGCGACCGGACCCGCCGCGCTGCTCACCGGCGAAGCACCGGCGGCGTCATCCGCCGATCCGAGTGCCGCGCCGTTACATAAGCTCGGCGTTTCTGCCCAGGACCATCGCGTCAGGCTGGAACATGCCGGCTGGCCCTGGACCTCGCTCGGCCGGGTCAACCGGGCGATCGGCGGCTATTGCACCGGCGCGCTGGTGGCGCCGCATTGGGTGCTGACGGCGGCGCATTGCCTCTACAATTTTCATGACCGGCGCTGGGCCATCCCCAGCGACATCCATTTCGTCGCCGGTTATGACCGCGGCAGCTATGACGGCCATGGCATCGGCAAGCGCTTCATTCTGCCCCAGGGCTATCGCGGCGATGCGGCCGACCGCACCGTCGAGATGGCACATGACTGGGCCCTGATTGAGCTCGATCGCGATCTCGCGGCAAAGCCGATCCCGATCGCCAGACAGGAAATTTCGCTGGCGACCGGCCCGATCACCGTCACCGTTGCCGGTTATAGCGGCGATTTCCAGGAAGTCCTGACGGCGCATCGCGATTGCCAGATCGTAGCCGAGGCGCAGCCGAAATTGTGGCTGCATGATTGCGATGCCACCTTCGGTGCCTCCGGCTCGCCGTTGCTGCGCATCACCGGGACCAAGGCCGAGATCGTCGCCATCCAAAGCGGCGTTGTCACCTTGAAGGACAAGCGGGAAATCAGCACCGGCGTGCCGCTCAGCAGCTTCCTCCCCGCTTTGCCATCCCTCGACTAGAGCCGCAGTAGCCTGCGATGCGGGCTCTCAATGCCGGGCGCGCGCAGGCCTCGCCGGGGCCGCTACCAGGCTCGGCTTGGCGAGATAGCGCAATACCAGGAAACCCAGCAGAGCCGACAAGACAGAACCGCCGAGGACGCCGATCTTGACCGCATTGATCTGAGCGGGATCGCTGAAGGCCAGGCTGCCGATGAAGAGGCTCATGGTGAAGCCGATGCCGGTCAGCACCGCGACGCCATAAATGTGTACCCAACTGGCGCCCTGCGGCAGCTTGCCAAGACCGAGCCTGACGCAGAGCCAGGTCATCGCGAAGACGCCGACTTGCTTGCCGAGGAAGAGACCGCCGGCAATGCCGAGGGCGACGGGGTCGAGCAGCTGCGCCGGGCCGATGCCCGATAGCGAGACACCGGCATTGGCGAAGGCAAAGACCGGCATGATACCGAAGCTGACCCAGGGATGCAGCGCATGCTCGCAGCGCCGCAGCAGCGACTGATCGGGCTCGCGCGGATTGCGCAGCGGCACGGCGAAAGCGAGCACGACACCGGCCAAGGTGGCATGGACGCCGGATTTGAGGACGCAGACCCACATCACGATGCCGACCAGCACATAGGCCGCCAGGCTCTGCACATTGCAGCGATTGAGCACCGCCAGAACAGCGACGCAAATGCCGGCAAGCCCCAGCGACAGCCAGGAGAGATCGGCGGTAAAGAACAACGCGATGACGATGATCGCGCCAAGATCGTCGAGGATTGCCAGAGCCAGCAGAAAGATTTTCAGGCTGAGCGGTGCCCGCGCGCCGACCAGCCCCAGAATGCCGACCGCAAAGGCGATGTCGGTCGCGGCCGGGATGGCCCAGCCATCGAGATTTGCCGGATGCGACCAATTGATGGCAGCAAAGACCAGGGCCGGCACCACCATGCCGCCGAAAGCCGCCAGACCCGGCAAGGCCAGTTGCGGCAGGCTGGAAAGCTCGCCTTCCAGGACTTCGCGCTTGATCTCCAATCCCACCAGGAAAAAGAAGATCGCCATCAGCCCGTCATTGATCCAGAGCAGCAGCGGCTTAGTCAGGCCGAAGTTGCCGAGGGTAATTCCGAAGGGCAGATGGAGCAGGGTGTCGTAAAGGCCGGCTG
>DATMUQ010000636.1:0-7626 GCA_035563795.1 Terriglobales bacterium
CATGACCAAGACCAGCCTGATCCTCAACCCGCCGCCGCCCCGAGAGCCGAAAGAGCGCGAACCGAAAGCGAAGAAGCCTGCCGATGGCGAGGGCGCGCCAACGACCGCTGCAGAGGACACGACCGCAAAGGCCCCTCCTACGAAGGTCCCCTCTACGAAGGACAACGGCAAGTGACGCAACTCACCGCCGAGATCCGCAGCGTCCTCGACCAGCTGGCAGCGGAGGCGGCAGCCGGTACCGGTCCATTGCGCCTGGCTGCGCTCGCCACCATCGCCGGACATGAGCCGCAGGTGCGCCATGTGATCATCCGCCGTTTCTCGCCAGCGGAAATGAAGCTGGTGTTCTTCTGCCGCGCCGACGATGCCAAGTTCGGCGAGATTGCCTCGCATCCGGCAGTCGAGCTGGTCTCCTATGTGCGCGACCCGGACCGTCAGTTGCGGCTGGCCGGAACTGCCGTCAATCTGACCGACCCCGCTTTGCTCGATGAGCTCTGGCATCGGGTGCGCCCGAGTGCCCGCAGCGATTATGTCTTTTCCCGCGATGCCGCTGAAGCGATGACGGAAGCCGCGCCGACCGGCGATCAGCGGGCACCCTTGTTCCGCGCCGTCGAGGTGGCGATCCGCCGCGTGAAGCTGCTCACCTTCGAGAACGAGCGCTGGATCGAGCGCGTCTATCTGCCGGCTTCCTAAGCCCCTGCCCGGCCGAAGAAACGCCCCAAGAAACGGTTGTCCGGCCGGGGCTTTCCTGATAGGTCAGCGCCAGTATTTCCGGCCGCCAGCAAGCGTATTGGCGCCTCTTCCAAGGCATTGATGAACAAGGATTTCCGTTATGGGTTTTAACTGTGGCATCGTTGGCCTGCCGAATGTCGGCAAGTCCACCCTGTTCAATGCCTTGACCTCGACCGCCGCCGCCCAGGCCGCCAATTATCCGTTCTGCACCATCGAGCCCAATGTCGGCCGTGTGGCGGTACCCGATCCCCGCCTCGACAAGATCGCCGTCCTCGGCAAGTCGGCGAAGATCGTCCCGACCCAGCTGGAATTCGTCGACATCGCCGGCTTGGTGCGGGGCGCCAGCAAGGGTGAAGGCCTCGGCAACCAGTTCCTCGCCAATATCCGCGAGACCGATGCCATCGTCCATGTGCTGCGCTGCTTCGAGGGCGAAGTCACCCATGTCGAAGGTTCGGTCGACCCCATCCGCGACGCCGAGACGGTGGAAACCGAATTGATGCTCGCTGACATGGAAAGCCTCGAGAAGCGCCATGACAGTGCCGTCAAGAAGGCCAAGGGCGGCGACAAGGAAGCCAAGGCGCTGATCGAGATCACCGAGCCGGTGCTCGCCGCCTTGCGCGAAGGCAAGCCGGCCCGCACCGTCGTCGCCAGCCTGACGCCGGAACAGCGGCCGATCTTCAAGCAATTGCAGCTGCTCTCCGGCAAGCCGGTGCTCTACGCCTGCAACGTCGAGGAAGCTTCCGCTGCGACCGGCAATGCGCTCTCCGAGAAAGTTGCCGCCAAGGCGAAAGCCGAGGGCGCCGTCGCCGTGGTGATCTCCGCTGCGATCGAAGCCGAGGTGGCACAGCTCGGCACCGATGAAGAGAAGGTTGAGTTCCTCTCCGAACTGGGCCTGGAAGAAACCGGTCTCGCCCGCGTCATCCGCGCCGGCTACGGCCTCCTCGGCCTGCTGACCTTCTTCACCGTCGGCCCCAAGGAAGCGCGGGCCTGGACCGTGCGCGCCGGGGCCAAGGCGCCGGAAGCGGCCGGCGTCATCCATACCGATTTCGAACGCGGCTTCATCCGCGCCGAGACCATCGGCTATGACGATTTCATCGCCTGCAACGGCGAAGCCGGTGCCAAGGAAGCCGGCAAGATGCGGGCCGAAGGCAAGGAATACGTCGTCATCGACGGCGATATCTTCAATTTCCGCTTCAACGTCTGAGCCGCCACGCTTCAAGCGATCGATTCTGATTCCGCTTCTTGCGGCTTGTTGATCAGCATGTCGGCAACGCGGGTGAAATGTTTCATCAGCGCAGACTTGACGTCGGTCACGAGGCCGACCCGATCGATCGCCATCTCCATGCAGCGCAGCCAGGCATCCCGCGCCGCGCGGTCGACCTCGACGTGCGCATGCATCTGCCGCACATCCGAATGGCCGTAGCGCTCGACATAGAGACGCGGGCCGCCGAGGAAGCCAGACAGGAAATTGAACTGCTCGATGCGTGAATGGGCCACGCCATGGCCGCGCAGATGGAGCAGAAACAGCGGCCGTCCCTCCGGCTCATGCTCGATGATGTCATAAAACGTTTCGACCAACTGCCGAATGACGGTTTCGCCGCCGATCCGGTCGTAAAGCACAGCTACTCTGCTTGACATGTTTCACTCCCACAGCACCCAGCTATAATGAGTACTTTTTATACCTCTTTTAAACAAAACTAAGGCATCCCCAGGATGGCGTTTGTTTCAAGGCGGCGAATGATGTCGAGCCTAGGCCGATCGCCAAGCCAGCTCATTGAGCAGAATCAAATTGCTGATGATGTTGGCTTGAGGTGGCTTTGGTCCGGTGGAGGGCGGCGGATCATATCGCCGGCAATATGACCGATCGGTCAACAAAGTGGCAGAAACGCCGGTGACGGTTGGGTGCGGCGCTGTGCGCCTAGCTTCCAGGAATGACCCTGGTATTGTCATGTCAAACCATCATGACAAAGGGGAACAGGGTGGCCGTCCCAAGCCTCGATAGCCGCATCGAACATCCGCTGCGCCGCGTGCTGACGGACGAGGTTCATGCCCGTCCGCCGCTCGGGCTTTCGGCGCCCACCGTGCTGTTCCATTTCGCCTGGCTCGGCGATCATGCCAGCGAGACCCTCGCCGCGCTTTGCCGTGCTCATGGCGAGCCCGGCCCCTCGCCGACCCGCCGTCATGGCCTGATCCAGCAGAATGACGGCTGGATCAAGTGGGAATGCCATACCGAATTCGTCACCTGCTGCTTCCTGCGGCCGGATCATGCGACAGCCGAGCCGTGGCCGAGCCTGCCGGCAGATGTCGCGCAATTCGCCAACAGCTTGCCAGGCAATTGCCTGGTTGCCCTGGTGCTCCGGGTCGCCGCCGATATGCCGGGCGCTTTCGACACGACACGTCTTGCCGAGATTTTCCCCAGCGGCGATCTCGTCGGCTCCTCGATCGGTGCCGGCGACGGCATGGTCTGGACCGATTTCTGCCTCGATCCGAGCGGCTTCGGCCGCATCCTGGTACGCAACATCCGCATGGCACCGGGACGCCTCGGTCGCGCCGTGCAGCGCCTGCTGGAGGTCGAGACCTATCGCATGATGGCGCTGCTCGGCCTGCCGCTCGCCCGCGAGATCAGCGACGAACTCGGCCAGTTGGAAAAGCGCCTGACGGAGATCGCCGCGCATACGGCGGAGTCAACTCGCCAGGAGCAGGATCATGAACTCCTCGACCAGTTGACCCGCATTGCCGCCGAAGCTGCCGCCCTGTCGGCGCGCAGCCGCTACCGTTTCAGCGCCACGGCGGCCTATGCGCAACTGGTCGAACGGCGTCTCAGCGAATTGCGCGAGGACCGTATCGATGGTCTGTCACGGGTCAGCGCCTTCCTCGAGCGTCGCTTCCAGCCGGCCACCTCGACCTGCGCTTCCTGTGTCCGGCGCATGGATGTGCTGGCGGGCAGCATCGACCAGGCGGCCGACATGCTGCGCACCCGCGTCGATGTCAATCTCGAGGCGCAGAACAGCAATCTGCTGCGCGCCATGGAGAGTCGCAGCCGCACCCAATTGCGCATCCAGGAAGCGGTCGAAGGCCTCTCGGTCTTCGCGATCAGCTATTACCTGATCGCGCTGCTGAAGATCTTCATTGAAGGCCTGATGCCGGGTGAAACTGCCGACCGCGAACATGCCATCGCCGCCATCGCCGTGCCGGTGGTGCTGGCAGCGGTCTGGCTCAGCGTGCGACGGCTGCGCCGGGTGCTGAAGAGCGAACACTGAGAGCGGGATAGCGCGACCGCTGTCAGCGGCCGACCAGTTCCAGGATCAACCCGTTGGCATCCTTGGGATGGATGAGGCAGCTATCGCCATTGCGCAGATAGTCGATGCCCTGCTGCTGCAGATGAGCGATGCAGCGGGCACGGTCCTGCACTTCCAGCTTCATCGCCGCCATCCAGGGCATCGGGTAGCTGGGCAGCGCCTCCAGGCCGGGATGCAGCATTTCGAGATTCTCCGGCGTCACGAAACGCAGGGTCCCGAAACCGCAATTGACCGCGGTGACCCCGTCCAGCACCTTCAGCCGCTCCGGTCCGAAGATCGGCAGATAACCGAAGGCCGTCGCCACCGGATCCTCGCAGACCACCGTGGTGGAGATCAGCGCCGTGGCGCCATTGGCGTGGCGCTGCCATTCCGGCCGGCGCACCAGTTCCGGTGTCTGATGGTGGCAAACGAAGGCCCGCACCGACGGTGTCTCCGCCGGTGGCAGGAAGACCAGCTTGAAGGAAGGCGCCACCGTCCCTTCCGGCAGTTCCAGGAGACGCGAGAGATCCTTGGGGCCGTCCGGATGCAGGCCGGCAGCGGTCAACCTCGCCTGGCAGTCGGTGGCGTCATCGGTCGCGAAGGCAACACCCATGAGGCCTTCACGCAGGTCGAGGAATTTATCGAGATCGTTGGTGAAGGCGGCCGGATCGATGATGCCGAGCAGCTCGATATAGCCGCTATCGAGCATGATGCAGTAATTGCCGGTACCCCAGCCGATATGCCGGCCGCGCGGCGTGACGGTGAAACCGAGCCGGTCCCAGGCGGCCCGCGCCGCTTCCAGGTCACTTACGCCAATCAGTGTGTGATCAATGCCGGTTATACCGCAACCGGGTGTCATGCCCTCATCCCCACGCATCCTTCACTGCATCCCGCCGCCCATTGCGATGACAGAGCCGGCTCTCCGGCAACTGATCCATCTGGCGGCGACATGGCCTTCCGATCGCAATCCCCTCTGCGCAAAAGAAAACCGCCGCCGAGCATAAGGCATTCGGCGGCGGTCGTCATGTCGTCTTCAACAGGCTGTGCGCAGCCTGCGGTATCAGTGGATGTGCTTCCAGACCTTGCGCTTGGCCGCATAGGCCAGGAGCGTGAAGGCAACCAGGAACAGCATGGCCTTGAGGCCGGTATGCTTGCGCTGCTCCAGATTGCTCTCAGCCACCCAGGTGAGGAAGGTGGCGATATCCTTCGCCTCTTCGTCCAGGGTCGCCGGCGTTCCGTCGGCATAGGTCACCGAGTTGTCCGACAAGGGCTGCGGCATGCCGATCTGATGGCCCTTGAAGTACGCGTTGTAGTTCATGCCCGGATTGAGCTTCAGATCCGCCGGCGCATCCTTGTAGCCATGCATCAGCGCATAGATATAGTCAGCCCCGTTATAGCCACCGAAGCCCTTGCCGGCCCGCGACTTGGCGAGCAGCGACATATCCGGCGGCAGCGCCCCGTTATTGGCGGCGCGGGCCGCCTGTTCGTTGGGGAACGGTGCCTTGAAGTGATCCGACGGCTTGCCCGGGCGCTCGAACATCTCGCCCTGGTCGTTGGGATCCTCGTTCTGCACCTGGACCTTGGCGGCGATGGCGGCCACCTCATCGGGAGTGAAGCCGATATCTTCCAGGTTGCGGTAGGATTCCAGATTCATCGAATGGCAGCCGGAGCAGACTTCCGAATAGACCTGGAAGCCATGCCGCAGATCCTTGCGATCGAAGGACCCGAAGAAGCCGTCGAAGGACCACTTGACGGTCTGCGGGATTTCGACGTGACCGCCCGGCTCGGCCATGATGAAGCCCACGGTCGCGACGCCGAAAACGACGGTCACAACCTTCAGAATTGTCGAACCGAGACTCATTACGCCTTCTCCATCGGCTTGCTATTGGCGTGAGCGACCGCATGTCCGCCGCCCTTCAGAACCGGCTCGCTGATCGACAGCGGCAGGCGCTTCGGTGTCTCGAAAATCGAGAGCAACGGCAGAATGATGAGGAAGTAGGCGAAGTAGAACAGGGTGCAGATCTGGCCCAGTTTCAGGATCTGGATGCCGAAGGTGCCACCGGCGAAGGTGAACGACCCGAGGCTATCCGCATCCGCCACGCCGGCGGCCTTCACCAGGTCTTCCGACGGAGCGACATGCAAGGCGAACGGCTGCCAGAACCAATCCGGCGGGTTCTTGCCGATGAACATCAGCATGGCGCAGTCGAAGACCAGCATCCAGAAGAACCACTTGAAGACCGGGCGGAAAGTACCCGAGCGCACCGGCGAGCGGTCCAGCCAGGGCAGGAAGAACAGCACCACGATGGCGGCACCCATGGCGAGCACGCCGGCGAGCTTGTTCGGGATCGAGCGCAGGATCGCGTAGAACGGCAGGAAGTACCATTCGGGAACGATATGCTCCGGCGTCGACAGCGGGTTAGCCGGAATATAGTTGTCCGGATCACCCAAGGCGTTCGGGAAGTAGAACACCCAGAAGGCGTAGAACAGCAGGAACACGCCCAGGCCGAAGACATCCTTGGTGGTGTAGTACGGATGGAACGGGATGGTGTCCTGCTTGCCCTTGGTGTCGATGCCGATCGGGTTGTTCGACCCGAAGCGATGCAGGGCGATGATGTGCAGGATGACCACGCCCAGGATCACGAACGGCAGCAGGAAGTGCAGCGCGAAGAAGCGGTTGAGGGTCGGGTTATCGACCGAGAAGCCGCCCCAGAGCAGGGTCACGATCTTGCCACCGAATACCGGGATGGCGGAGAACAGGTTGGTGATGACGGTGGCGCCCCAGAAGCTCATCTGGCCCCAGGGGAGCACGTAGCCCATGAAGGCGGTCGCCATCATCAGCAGCAGGATCAGCACGCCGATCTGCCACAGCAATTCGCGCGGCGCCTTGTAGGAGCCGAAATAGAGGCCGCGGAAGATATGAATGTAGACGACGATGAAGAACATCGACGCGCCGTTCATATGCAGGTAGCGCAGCAGCCAGCCGTAATTCACGTCCCGCATGATGCGCTCGACCGAATTGAAGGCGAGGCTGACATGCGGCGTGTATTGCATCGCCAGGAACAGGCCGGTGGCGATCATGGTGATCAGCATGAAGCCGGCCAGCGAGCCGAAATTCCACCAGTAGTTCAGGTTCTTCGGCGTCGGATATTCATTCGCCTCGTGATCCAGATAGGAAAAGATCGGCAGGCGGTGGTCGATCCAGCGGATCACCGGATTATTGAAATGCTTGCTCATCGCGGCGTGCTCCCCTTAACCGACCTTGACCTTGGTATCGCTGGTGAAGGTATAGGGCGGCACAGCCAGATTGAGCGGCGCCGGGCCTTTGCGAATGCGGCCGACGGTGTCGTATTGCGAACCGTGGCAGGGGCAGTAGTAGCCGCCGAACTCACCGCGCATTTCCGACGACTTCTCGCCCTGCGGCGTGCAACCGAGATGGGTGCAGACACCGACCAGAATCAGCCACTCTTCCTTCTGAACGCGCGACGCATCGGTTGCCGGATCACGCAAGCCTGCCGGATTGGTCAGGATCTTGGTCGGATCCTTGGGATCGACCGTCGGGTCGGCTTCCTTGGCCTTGGCGATTTCTTCCGGCGTGCGGCGGCGGATAAAGAGCGGCTTA
>DATMUQ010000637.1:0-2042 GCA_035563795.1 Terriglobales bacterium
ATTTTGGCAACGGCTTCGGCCATCGTGCTCGGGATTGGCCTCGGCACTGCTTTCGCCTGGCATTCTGCCGCGGCGATCACCGTCGAAGACAATTCCGGCAATCCGGATGTCGCGGCCCCCTTGGCCGACCCGGACGATGCCGGTGGCAGCCAGGGCAGCGGCGGCATTTATCTCGGCACCTCCGACCAGGGCGGCGACAGCAGCAGCGGCAATGGCTGGCATATCATGCTGGATGGTTCGGGCAGCGGCACGGATCAGACGCAGTCGCAGTAACACGAACTGATCAAACGAAAAGGGCGGCCCTGGTAAAAAGGGGCCGCCCTTTTCGTTTGCAACGGGCTGTCTCGGTCGTGCGCGGTCAGCGGCCTTTGGCGAGACCGCGGCCAGCTTCGGTCAATTTGCAGACCAGCCAATCCGGCTTCAGCGGGTTGGTGAACCAGGGCTCGGCCCAGCCATGGTCGATGCAGCTGCGGATCGTGCGCTCGCTGACCTTCTGGCCCCATTCGTCGAACAGCGGCAGCTTGCCGCCGGGCTGATTGAGGCCACGCTTGAGCCAGGCCAATTGGATATCGGTCGGATGATTGGCCGCGGCAGCGGATGGATTGATCAGTGAAAGATTGGCCGACATATCCGCCCCCGGATGTACTGGTTTCTGCTACTTTAACGCAAACTTCTTCTGCTTCCAACTATTTCATATAGTCAAAAGGTTAGATCATTCTCTTTAGAGATTGCCTGAGATTAGGAAAAAGGCCTCAGGCGGGGGATCTCGATTGCCGGACAGCGGTTCATCACCACCCGCAAACCGGCGGCGCGGGCCTTGGTGGCGGCCTCCGCATTGACGACACCAAGCTGCATCCACACAGTCTTGGCGCCGATGGCGATCGCGTCTTCGGCGATGCCCAAGGCAGCCTCGGAATTGCGGAAGACATCGACCATATCGATCGCGCCGGTCTCCTGCTGCGGGATATCGGCGAGCCGGCCATAGACGGTCTCGCCATGCAACTGCTGGCCGGCGAGCCCGGGATTGACCGGGATCACCCGGTAGCCGACTTCCTGCAGATAGGCCATCACATGGTTGGAATCCCGCGAGGGCTTGTTGCTGGCGCCGACCAGTGCGATGACCTTGGTTTCGCGCAGAATTTGTTTGATGAAATCGTCCGGATAAACCTCTGACATTGCAGCAAGTCTCCTTCGGCAGCGGGCGGTGTGGGGCGGGTGTTCAGAGATTGATCGGGCAGCCAAGCTGGCCGGCGATATCCTGGATGAACTGCCAGGCGACGCGGCCGGACCGGGCGCCGCGGGTCATCGACCATTCGATCGCCTTGGCATGCAGGCTGTCCGGGTCGATCGGCAGGCTGAGCGCCTTGGCATAGCCGTCGATGATGGCGAAATAGGTATCCTGGTCGCAGTTATGGAAACCGATCCACAGGCCAAAACGATCCGAGAGCGAGACCTTTTCCTCGACCGCTTCCGAGGGATTGATGGCGGTCGAGCGCTCGTTCTCGATCATGTCGCGGGGCAGCAGGTGGCGGCGGTTCGAGGTGGCGTAGAAGATGACATTGGCCGGCCGGCCCTCGATGCCGCCCTCGAGCACGGCCTTCAGGGATTTGTAGCTGGTATCGGCGGCGTCGAAGGAGAGGTCGTCGCAGAACAGGATGCAGCGCCGGGGCTGGTTGCGGATATGGCTGAGCAGACGGGGCAGGGTCGGCAGGTCCTCGCGGTGCAGTTCGATGAGGGCGATACGCTCCATCGGCTTGTCGGTTTTGAGCTCGTCGTTGATGGCGGCATGGGCCGCCTTGACCAGTGAGCTCTTGCCGGTGCCGCGCGCACCCCAGAGCAGCGCATTATTGGCCGGCAGGCCGTTGGCGAAGCGCCGGGTATTGTCGAGCAGGATGTCCTTTGAGGCATCGATCCCCTGCAGCAGGCTGATATGGACCCGCGATACGCTCGGCACCGGTTCCAGCCAGGACTGATCGGCCTGCCAGACGAAGGCATCGGCGGCGGTCAGGTCGTTGCTTTTGGCCGTGTCGGGGGCCAGGCGG
>DATMUQ010000638.1:0-2395 GCA_035563795.1 Terriglobales bacterium
ACTTCGAATAGCAATTCGTCATGCACCTGGAGCAGCATGCGGGCCTTGAGGCCGGCCTGCTTCAGGGCATCCGGGATGCGGATCATGGCGCGCTTGATGATATCGGCCGCGGTGCCCTGCAGCGGCGCATTGATCGAGGCCCGTTCCATGAAGGCGCGGCGTGCCGGGTTCTTGTCGGCAATCCCCGGCATGTAGCAGCGGCGCCCGAACAAGGTCGTCACATAGCCATGCTTGCGAGCGAATTCCTTGGTCCGCTCCATATAGGCGCGGATTTCCGGATAGCGTTCGAAATAGGCCTGGATATAGGCCTTGGCCTCGCCTTGCGGGATGCCGAGCTGCTGCGCGAGACCGAAGGCGGAAATGCCGTAGATGATGCCGAAATTGATCGCCTTGGCGCGTCGGCGCACCATCGGGTCCATGCCTTCGACGGGCACGCCGAAGACCTGTGATGCGGTCATCGCATGAATGTCATCGCCGCGCTGGAAGGCTTCCTTCAAAGCGGGAATGCCGGCCATTTCAGCGGCCAGGCGCAATTCGATCTGCGAGTAATCGACCGAGAGCAGCTTCATGCCGGGCTCGGCGACGAAGGCACGGCGGATCTTGCGGCCTTCCTCGGTGCGGACCGGGATGTTCTGCAGATTGGGATCGCTCGATGAGAGGCGTCCAGTCGAGGTCAGTGCCAAAGCGAAAGACGTATGGACGCGCTTGGTCACCGGATCAATCTGCGCCTGCAGCGCATCGGTATAAGTGCTCTTCAGCTTGGTGAGCTGGCGCCAGTCCAGCACCTTCAGCGGCACCGGATGGTTGGTCGTGGCCGCCACTTCCTCCAGCACCTCGGCGCCGGTGGCATAGGCGCCGGTCTTGCCTTTCTTGCCGCCGGGCAGCTTCAACTGATCGAACAGCACCTCGCCCAATTGCTTCGGCGAGCCGACATTGAAGTCGACACCGGCAAGCTGGCGGATTTCCTTCTCCAGTTCCTCGGCGCGCTTGGCGAAATCGGCGGAGAGACGCTGCAATTCACCGGCATCGACCTTGACCCCGGCCTGCTCCATATCGGCGATAACGGGAATGAGCGGCCGCTCGATGGTCTCGTAGACGCTGAGCAGATGCTCGGCGGCGAGGCGCGGCTTCAGCACCTGATGGAGCCGCAGGGTGACATCGGCATCCTCGGCGGCATAAGCGAGCGCCTTGTCCAGCGGCACCTTGTCGAAGGTGATTTGGGCTTTGCCGGTACCGGCGACCTGGCTGAAGGGAATCGGCGTATGGCCGAGATGCAGCTCGGAGAGCTCGTCCATGCCATGCCCATGGGCGCCGCCTTCCAGCACATAGGAGATCAGCATCGTGTCGTCGATCGGCGCCACATTGATGCCTTGGCGTGCGAAGATGCAGATATCGTATTTGATGTTCTGGCCGATCTTGAGCACCGCCGGATTCTCCAGCAGCGGCTTCAGCGCCGCCAGGGCCTCGGCGAGGGGAATCTGTTGCGGGCGATCATGGCCGCCCAGCAGATCGCCGTCACCCATGCCATGGCCAACCGGAATGTAGCAGGCCTTCCCCGGGGCGAGCGCCAGCGAGATGCCGACCAGATCGGCACTGGCGATCTGCAGCGAGGTGGTCTCGGTATCGACGGCGACGAGGCCTTGCGCCTTTGCCTGCGCCACCCAGGCGGTCAGGCTGTCGATGTCCTGAATGAGTTGGTAGGCGCCGGTATCGATCGGCGTGGTCGTAGCGGCGGCAGGAACCTGCGGCGCGTAAGCGCCGGTGTCACTGCCATAGGGATGTTCGGCACCGGTCTTTTGCGCATGCTGGGCGATGGCCTGGTCGATGGTCGGCCGGCCGATCGTGGTCTTCGGCGCGGCTGCCGCAACATTGGCGCCGAAACGGCTCTGCACCTTGGCGACGATGGAGCGGAAATCGTTGAACTTGAGAAACGCGATCAGCGTCTCGGGCTCGATCGCCCGGCGGCCCAGCTTCTCCAACGGCACCGTCACCGGCACATCGCGCTTCAGGCGCACGAGATCGCGGCTGATGCGGGCGAGATCGGCATTCTGCTGCAGGTTCTCGCGGCGCTTCGGCTGTTTGATCTCGCCAGCCCGAGCCAAGAGCTCGTCCAACGTACCATAGGTGTTGATCAGTTCCGCCGCGGTCTTGACGCCGATGCCCGGCACGCCCGGCACGTTGTCGGTGGAATCGCCGGCCAGCGACTGCACATCGACCACCTTGTCGGGGCCGACGCCGAACTTCTCCACCACCTCGGCGGCGCCGATCGGCTTGTTCTTGATCGGATCGCGCATGGAAACGCCCGGACGGATCAGCTGCATCAGATCCTTGTCGGCGGAGATGATGACCGTCTCCACCTTCTTTGCCGCCGCCTGCTTGGCGTAGGTGGCGATCA
>DATMUQ010000639.1:0-16881 GCA_035563795.1 Terriglobales bacterium
CAAGGGATGATCCGCGCGGATTTCGATCCGCCGGCTTTGGCCCGGGCCTATCAGAAGGGCGGTGCCACATGCCTCTCGGTCCTGACCGACGGGCCTTCCTTCCAGGGCAGCGCCGATCATCTGCAGGATGCGCGGGATAACTGCGTCCTGCCGGTCCTGCGCAAGGACTTCCTGTTCGAATCCTACCAGGTCTACCAGGCCCGGGCCTGGGGTGCCGATTGCATCCTGATCATCATGGCCTGCCTCAGCGATGCCGAAGCGGAACAGCTTGTCGCCGTTGCCCGCTATCTCGGCATGGACATCCTGCCGGAAGTGCATGACGCAACCGAGCTGGACCGCGCCTTGGCACTGGGCACCAAGCTCATCGGCATCAATAACCGCGATCTTCGCACCTTCGAGGTCTCGCTGCAGACCACTCTGGACCTCGCCCGGCGGGTTCCCGGTGACCGCATCATCGTCAGCGAAAGCGGCATCGGCAGCCATGCCGATATCTCGCGCTTGGCGGAAGCCAATGTCCGCGCCTTCCTGGTCGGCGAGAGCCTGATGCGCCAGGCCGATGTCACCCAGGCAGCGCAGGCATTGCTGTTCGGCGAACAGAACATACGATCGGATGCTTGAACAGGTGCGCCGCCAGGCGGCGATAACCGGGTAACAGTAAAAAACGCGGTCGCACTGCGAAAAATCCGCGTGAGACGCCGCAAGGGTCGTCTCGAAATAACCGTCTCGCCGTGTCGCGACATGCATCGGAAGCATGACATCGCGCAAATGCGGCTGCTCTCTGCATGCCCCACATTGTTTATGGGCGACGCCTCCGGGCGATCGTGCTACTCATCGCTGCGATATGCAGTAGACGATCCTGCTTGCGCAATCTTGTTGCAGGATGTTGACACCGCTGATCCGGCCCATGCCGGAGGGCGTTTCCCAGCAGCAAACCTCTGCCAGTTTTGGCCCAGTCAATCGCAAGGTCCGGATAGTGCGGCCGCAACCCGGTCACGCATTTTGGCTGCCGGCTGTGGAAGGGCAATGCCGTGCTGCTGCCTGTCGTCGGCCGAGTCTTGTCGTCGGCCGCGTCTCGAGTAGTTGGAGCAGATGATGACCAGTCAATGCGATGTCGCCACCATGGATGAAACCAACGGTCTGGCCGCCAGCCAGGAGCGGAACGACCCGGCGCCGCGCGCGGATCTGCGCGCCTGGCTGGCGGTACTGTCGATTTCCGTCGGTGCCTTCGTCATGGTCACCAGCGAATTGCTGCCGGTCGGCGTCCTGACAGATATGGCCGCCGGCCTCGGCGTCACCACTGGCATTGCCGGCCTCACCATGATGATGCCGGCGGCGATCGCCACTTTCGCGGCACCCGTTGCGCTGATCGCGGCCGGGCGGCTCGACCGCCGCATCGTGCTCTGCAGCCTGATGGGCCTCATCATCTGCTCGAATATCGTCGCCGCTCTGGCCCCGAATTTCGCCGTCATTCTGCTTGCCCGGCTGCTGCTCGGCATCTGCGTCGGCGGTTTCTGGACCTATGCCACGGCGACCGGTCAACGCCTGGTGCCGAAGGGCCAGGCCAGCAAGGCGATCGCCATCGTCCTCACCGGCATCTCGCTGGGCACCGTCTGCGGCGTGCCGGCGGGCGCGCTGATCGCTGAATATTTCGGCTGGCGGGCAGCTTTCGCGGTGACCGCGGCGATGACCGGCCTCGTCCTCCTGGCGCAGCTTGCCTTCCTGCCGCGCATGCCGGGCAAAGAGGCGATCAAGCTTGCGCATCTCATCTCGCCCTTGCGCCAGGTGATGGCACGCGTCGGCTTGATCGTCTCGGTGCTGGTCTTCATCGGCCAGTTCGCCTCCTATACCTATCTCAAGGCCTTCCTGCAGCAGGTGAGCGGGCTCGATGCGACCTTCATCGCCGTGCTGCTGCTGGTCTATGGCCTGACCGGCGTGGTTGCCAATTTCATCGGCGAATGGACGACGGCGCGCAGCCTGAAGGCCACCATGGTCGCGATCGCGGTCATGCAGGGCCTGCTGATCCCAGCCTTCAACTGGTTCAGCGGCAATTCCGTGATGCTGTCGGCCCTGGTCGCCATCTGGGGTGTCGCCTTCGGCATCATCCCCATCGCCATCACCGTCTGGATGTACAAGGCGGTACCGGATCAGCCCGAGGCGGGCCAGGCGCTGCTGGTTTCCGTGGTGCAGATCGCGCTTTCCAGCGGGGCGGCGATCGGCGGGCGGATCGTCGACTGGTACGGCCTGCCGGCGACAATGAATTTCGGTGGCGTGCTGATGTGGCTGGCGGCCGGCCTGGTGCTGCTGTTCCTGCGCGCTGCCTGGCCGGCTGCAAGATGATCGTGGCGGCGCTGCGACACTTTTTCTTGATCGGGAATAAGCCGGCCGCGACACTATTCTGATTATCGGGGCAGTTCCTGTCGCAAGTGCCGGCCGGCTTGTTGGACCCGGCTTGTAGCGCCCAGCTTGTCGGTCCGGGCATATGCGGCGGGGCGCGTGAGGGATTTCGATCACCGCGCCACGATCTGTGGCGTCAGAGGAGTTACTGTCATGCAAATGTCAAAATGGACGGCCTTCGCGGCCGGGATCACGACTCGTGCAGCCATTGCCGGTATGGCGCTTATGCTGGCCGCGACGGCGGTGTCGACGATCGGCCTGTCCGCCACCGCTTCGGCCGATACGGCGCCGCCCAAGCGCATTCGCGGCACCATCGATACCATCAGCGATACCAGCCTCGACATGACTTCGCGCGGCGGCCAGAAGATGACGTTCAAATTGTCGCCCGATCTCAAGGTCACCGGCATCACCCGCACCACTTTGAGCGACATCAAGCCCGGCAGCTTCATCGGCACCGCCGCCATGCCCCAGGCCGATGGCAGCCTGAAGGCGATGGAGGTGCATATCTTCCCCGAGAGCATGAAGGGGACGGGCGAGGGCCTGCATCCCTGGGACCAGGGCCAGTCGAGCAAGATGCTGAACGGCCTGGTTGGCAGCGTCGTCGGCACCGATGGCCACAGCTTCATGGTCAAATATGGCGATCAGCAGCAGAAGGTCGAAGTGCCCGATAGCGCACCGATCGTGGCGATGGAGCCGGCCGACAAAGCTGCCTTGCAACCGGGTGCCAAGGTGATCGTCTTTGCTGATCCCAAGGACCCGCAGACCGTGGCCCGCGTGCTGGTCGGCGAGAAGGGCATCACGCCGCCGATGTAGCGGCGTCACCGCCAGTGTGATTCCCGGAGTTTTCGAAGGCATCGCCGCCGATTGGCAGATCGGCGGCGATCGGCGTTTCGGTGTCAGGACGAAGACAGGAGTGTTGGCTTCGTCACCATCGGTTACAATTTCTGGCTGGCCCGCTTGGTCCGGTTGCGCTAACAGTGATGCCAGGGAAAGACATCATAGGGAATCGCGCAGGAGGATCGCCATGTGCTTATGTAGTCGGGTTTCACAAGGCTTTCTGATCGCCTGTCTCACCGTGATCGCGCTTGCGGCCGTCACCCGGTATCAGGCCGCCCATGCGGCAAGCCTGTCCAGTGTCGCGCCGACCGCGATCGAGCAGACCGCTCGCTGATCGCAGCCGCGATCACGTCTCCAGCGCCGCAAGTGTTGCATCGAGCAGCGCCCGTAGACGGGCAAGTTGCCTGAGATCGCGGTGATAGCCGACCCAGACATCGCGGCCGGGCGGCGTTTCCTTCACTTTCAGACGATGGAGACCGGGAAACCGGTCTCCGAGCAGGCAAGGCAGCACGGCGAGACCGGCGCCGGCGCGGCAGGCTTGTGCCTGGGCATCGCGGTTGTTGCTGCGATAGGCGATGCGCGCCTTTGGCAACAGGCGCCGCAGCCAGACGGCATCGGGCAGATCGGCAAAGGCGCTGTCCATGGTCACCAGGTTTAGCCCCGACCCGTCACCCGCCGTCAGTCTGACCTTGGGATCGGCAGCGTAGAGCGCGTAATCCATATGCAGCAGCTTGCGCTGGATGACATCCGCTTCGTCGAAGGGCCGGATGCGGAAGACCATGTCGGCCTCGCGTCGCGCCAGGCTGTAGAGCCGCTGATCGGTGACGAGTTCGATCGTCACTTGGGGATGCGCCTGGGTGAAGGCGGTGAAGATCGGCGTCAGCACATGGGCGCCGAACCAGTCCGACGAAGAGACCCGTAACATCCCGTCGATCTGGCCACCCTGGCCGGATAGTTGCCGCTCGAAGGCAATCGCCTCTTCTTCGACCCGCTCGGCATGCTTCAGCACCGCCGCCCCTTCCTCGGTCAGGACGAAGCCTTCGGCAGTGCGCTGGAACAGGGTCTGGCCGACCGCTTGTTCCAATGCCCGTAGGCGCCTGCCCATGGTCGGCTGGGTCTGGCCTAGCTGCCGGGCGGCGGCACCCAGCGTGCCGCTGCGGGCGATGGCGAGGAAGATGCGAAGATCGCTCCATTCCATGATCATGACCTT
Organism: Terriglobales bacterium; assembly: GCA_035563795.1. Lineage (GTDB taxonomy): Bacteria > Pseudomonadota > Alphaproteobacteria > Dongiales > Dongiaceae > Dongia_B. The sequence continues at coordinate 4,442 of DATMUQ010000639.1, forward strand.
GGTACATGCCCCGAAGGGTCATTCATTACTGTTTGGATATCGTGCAGATTGGTTTATTTTCAAACATTTTAGCATATCGCATGATCCCTGCATTCATCATTCATCCCGTGAAGGAGCAGGATCATGATTGCCGCAATGAAAGATCGGTCGCAGCAACCGGCAAAGGAAGCGCAGCGCATGTGGGCCGCCGTCTTGGAGAGCTACGAAGCACCGCTACAGATCCGGGAAATCGCCAAGCCGCAGCCTGGCAAGGGCGAGGTCCTGGTGAAGATCGCCGCCAGCGGCGTCAATCCGCTGGATCTCAAGATCGCCGCTGGCCAGGCCGCCCATGCCAAGCAGAACCTGCCGGCCATTCTCGGCATCGATCTCGCCGGTACCGTCGAGGCGGTGGGCGAGGGTGTTACCGCCTTCCGGCCGGGCGACGAAGTCTATGGCATGACCGGCGGTGTCGGCGGCGTGCAGGGCTCGCTCGCCGGCTATGCCGCGGTCGATGCCGATCTCCTGGCGAAGAAGCCGCATAACATCACCATGCGCGAAGCGGCCGCCTTGCCGCTGATCGTCATCACTGCCTGGGAGGGCCTGGTCGATCGCGCCGGTGTCAGTGCCGGCGACAAGGTGCTGGTACAGGGTGGCGGCGGCGTCGGCCATATCGTCATCCAGCTCGCCAAGGCCTTCGGCGCCGACGTCTATGTGACGGAATCGACACGCAAGAAGGCGCAGATGGAAGGCCTCGGCGCCACCTTCATCGACCGCCACACGCAATCGGTCGCGGATTACGTCGCCGCCCATACCGGCGGCGAAGGCTTCGATATCGCCTATGACACGGTGGGTGGTGCCGGGCTCGATGCCTCCTTCGAGGCGGTCAAGGTCTATACCGGCCATGTGGTGAGCTGCCTCGGCTGGGGCCAGCACAAGCTGGCGCCGCTTTCCTTCCGCGGCGCCACCTATTCCGGGGTCTTCACCCTGATGCCGCTGCTGACCGGCAAGGGCCGCGCCCATCACGGCGAGATCCTCGCCGAGACGGCGAAGCTGATCGAGGCCGGCAAGCTGCTGCCGATCGTCGATCCGCGCCGCTTTACGTTGGAGACCGTCGCCGAGGCCCATGCCGCGATGAGCGATCGTTCCGCCACCGGCAAGATCGTGGTCGAGATCGCGCACTGAGCCACGACTGGAAGCACTGTCGTTTCCGACAAACCCCATCCTCGCATAAAGCGAGGATGGGGTTTTCTTTTGGGCTGCGAGTCTGCAGTCATCCCCCACCCCGACCCTCCCCCTCAAAGGGGGAGGGAGCTGATGTGTCTGCGGCACCAGCACTTCTTTTGCTTTCCCGATCTAGTGACGAACTCTCTCGCCCGTGTCTCCCTCCCCCCTTGAGGGGGAGGGTCGGGGTGGGGGGGACGGGCGACGGCTGCCAATCCGCAAAACAGTTTCGCCACCCGCGGGGTGAGCCGCGGATGGCGATGGCTAGTCCTGTTGTTTGGTTTCAACCGCGGACGGCGCGCAGCTTGTTACTGCCCAGTTTGGTACCTTCCCGCTGCCGCATCTGCGCCAGCAAGGTCCGGGCCGAGTCCGCCATCACCAGGATGCCGCCGGCGAGGATCGCCGTATCTTTCAGCACCAGCCGGCCCGCACCGGAGAGATAAGGGAAGCCGAATTCGGTGTCACCCAGAGGCTGGACCCAGGCTTCCGGCGTGGTGATTAGGAAGGACAGGGTCACGATCGGTGTCGCAAAGGCGAGGAAGCCGCCAATCAAGCCGATCAACGCGGAAATCGGGTTCAACAGCACCAGGAGGCCGATGGTGATCTCGACAATGCCAAGGCCGGTCGAGAAGGCATAGGTGTTGTTCGCTTCCTGCCAGGCCCGCTGTGCCGGCACCAATTGGCCCTCATGGGTCAGATGTGCCTGGTACAGTTCCGGATGCTTGTAGAAGTAGGAGAGGAACGGGCTGTTGGCGACGAAAGGCGTGATGCTGTCGGCCTCGTAATGCACGAATTTCAGGGCGCCGATCCACAGGAAGATGATGGCGAAGGCGATGCGCAGCGCATTGACGCCGATCTTGTCGGTGCTGCCGATCAGTTCCAAGCCGGGTTCGATGTAAGAGCGGATGTTCTTCATGATCAGTTCCTCCATTTGGCCGCGATGCGCCGTCGGCGGCGCTTGCTTCGCGGCCGGGAGTCAGCGGTCAGGTTGACGATAGGGCTGGTGACAGATGGTCGAATTCTGTCTGCCGGATGAGGGGACCGGATGGCGGCGGCATCGACCCATCCAGGATCGCTGCCGCTTCATCGCCTCCGTCATCACTTATCGTGCTCGTTATAGGCATCCATGACACGGGTCGAATAGACCAGGGCCGCACCGGCATTGACCGTGATGGCCGTGCCGAGCGCCTCGGCGATTTCTTCCTTGGTGGCGCCATGCTTGATGGCGGCGTCGGTATGGACGGTGATACAACCGTCGCAACGCAGCGTCACGGCGACGGCAAGCGCGACGAGTTCGTTTACTTTGGCACCCAGGCGGTTGGTCTTCTGGGCAGCGCCGGCCAATCCCATATAGCCCTTCACGGTATCCGGGCTGAGCTTGCCGACTTCGCCGACACCGGTCATGATCTGGTGGCGATAGGTGTTCCAATCAAGCATCGACATGATGATCTCCTTTCACGGGGTTAAGACATTCAGGTGAAGCTGGTTTTCTGTTCCGATCGGTGTTTCGTTCCGACACCTAAAACCTAAGTCCGGCCGAGCCTTTCTTGAATGACCGGGCGGATCAGCTTCATGACCGCGCGGATCAAACCAACGCGGCGCCCATCACCGGCGGACCGTCTTGAGACCATCCGGCCGATCAACAGGTTTGATTTTCCGCGGGAAAGCAGTGGCGGCCCGCTGTCGGCTTCCATGGCTTTCCGGCATGGCTTGCGATAGGCTGCGGCTGATCCAGCGATGATCCGTTTCCGATGGGGTGACATGGCTCCGCCTTCCGCGCCGACCAGAGCGACGAAATCGACCAAGACCGCGGCTTCGGCACCAAAGCCGGACATGGCAGCCGAGGCGGGCGATACCGAGGGCAAGGCGGATGCACTGAGCAGCCTGGCGCCGCTCTTGCGGGTGCGGCCGATCTTCGACAGCCTCTGCCGCTTCGGTGAGCAATGGGCCTCCGGCCATGTACCGGAACGCGACGGCTGGGTGCCGTTTCACCTGGTCACCGCGGGCAGCTGCGTCATCACCGTGCCCGGTGCGGGCGCCCATCCCCTGTCGCAAGGTGACATCGCTTTGCTGCCCCATGGCGGGGCGCATGTGGTGCACGGTGCCGATACGCCGGCCACGCTGGGGAAGACGCCCGGCCTGCGCAGCTATGCCACCAGCACCATCACGGTGAAGACCAATGTCGCGGAAGGCGAGGCGCCGACCGAACTCCTCTGCGGTCGGCTGCAATTCGAACTGGCACAGCAGAACCTGGTCCTGGCCGCCTTGCCGGCGATCATCGTGTTGCGCGCCGATGACGGTTCCGCTGCCGGGCGATTGCAGCAGATGATGATCACCATCCGCGACGAATTGGTGACGGCACTCCCCGGCGCTGCCGCCATCGCCAATGATCTCGCCAGCGCGCTCATGGTGATGGTGCTGCGCCTGCATATCGCCCAGCAGAACATGAATCTCGGTCTCTTCGGCCTGCTCAGCCAGCGCCAGGCGGCGCGGGCCGTGATTGGCCTGATCGAACAGCCGGACAAGGCCTGGACCCTGGATGAACTGGCCGATCTTGCCGGCGCCTCGCGAGCCACCCTGGTGCGCCTCTTCCAGAAGACGGCCGGCATGGCGCCTTTGGAATTCCTCACCGATCTCCGCCTCAATCTCGCCCGCAACAGGCTCGTTGCCGGCCAGGAGACCATGGTGGAGATCGCGATCGCTGTTGGCTATCAATCCGAGAGTGCGTTCAGCCGCGCCTTCAGCCGCCATTTCGGCGTGGCGCCGAGCTCGCTGCGGCCAGCCTGAATATCAGCCTGAAGGTCGGGGTGAAGCGCCCGTTACGGCGCTGTCATCCCAATCTTTGTTATCTGGTTCAGAATTTGTAGCCGAAGCCAGCGCCGACGATCCAGGGGTCTTCGGTGACCTGGGCCTTGATCGAGCCGTTCACCTTGACCTTGTTGTTGAGCCACAGATGCTTGAGGTCGGCGTTCAGATACCAGTTGCCGGCGAGGCGGACGTCGATGCCGACCTGGGCGGCATAGCCGATCGAGTTGCTGTAGCTCACCTTGTCGATGCCGTCGCCGCCGGCATGGGAATTATAGAAGATGGTGTAGTTGATGCCGCCGCCGATATAGGGGCTGAAGCGGGCCTTGGGGAATGGGTGGAATTGCAGCGTCAGGGTGGGTGGCAGCAGCCAGACGCTGCCGAGATCGACATTGCCAAGCGATGAGCCATGGACCGAGACATCATGCTTCGAGGTGGCGGCGATCAGCTCCAAGGCCAGGTAATCGGTGAGGAAGTAGGAGAAGTCGACCTCGGGCACCGCCTCATTGCTGATATGGGGATTGCCGCCGATCGTGTTGACGCTGCCATGGTCGCGCGGAATGATTTCGATGCCGCGCAGGCGGATCATGAAATCCCCGGCGCTCTTGCCGTATTGCGGTTCGGCTTTCGGTGCCGGCGGTGTTGTCGATGCCGGCTGAGATGCTGCCGGCGCCGCCTCATCGGCGTGGCTTGCCGTGCCGGTGGCGAGCAGGGCAAGGCCCAAGGCGGCGGCGCAAAGGCCCGTCTTCACAGTCTTTTTCATGGCGATCCCCATTGATGCAGGCACGCCCTCTGGCGGATACGGTTCCGCCGGTATGTCGTGCCTCTTTGAAATCCGGTCTGGTGTGATGTGTGGTTGGGCGGTGTATTGGTGGTGGTGGGTGGTGGTTGAGGTGTCGGTGATCGACCTGTTCGATCGCTGCGATCGAGCGATCTGATTGATCGAGATGCCGGCAATTTCGCCGATGACCGTGAGTCGGGATTTGATCTGGATCACGCCAGGCCGCGCCACTTCGCCGCGCCTGCTGCAAGCGGGGAACCGGTGGCCGCCACCCGGCCTGCAGCAGCGGTGCTTTTTGCCGGATGCGCCTCTTCCCGGATGACAAGGTGACGCAGCTCAGCTAAGCAAACATCTCTGATCATTTCTTGCGAGCCGGATCATGCCCGCCAATCTCATCGCCTTCTGCGTTGTTGCCGTCCTGCTGCGCCTCACCACTTTGGTGATTTCGGTTCGTCATGAACGCGCCTTGAAGGCAGATGGCGCCATCGAGATCGGTGCCGGCAACAGCACCTTCCTGGCGCTCGCCCATGTGCTCTATTACGTCGCCGCCATTGCCGAGAGCAGCTGGTTTGGGGCGATTCATGAGGGTGCGATCCAAGCTGGGGCTGCCGTCTATGACGGGATCACCTGGGCAGGGCTGGCGCTCTATGCCTTCGGCATGGTGATGCTGCTGGTGGTGATCCGCATCCTCGGTCGCTTCTGGACGGTGAAGCTGGTGATCGCCCGGGATCATGAGCTGGTCACCCATCCGCTGTTCCGCCGGGTGCGCCATCCCAATTACTTCCTCAATATCCTGCCAGAACTTGTGGGCTTTGCCCTGGCCTTGCATGCCTGGTGGACCCTGGTCATCGGCCTCATCCTCTATGCCGTGCCGCTCACCATCCGCATCCGCCAGGAAGAGAAGGCGATGACGGCAAAGTTCGAGCGCTATTGAGGACTTTGCGCTATGGTCGATAACGGCAGGACGTAACGGCGAGAGGCACGAGCAGGCAGATGTTTCGATTACCGACCACGGCGACGGCACCCTTCTGTCCTTCGGAAGTGCGCGGCACAGTCGCCGTTGGGTTTGGCCTGCCGTTCTGGAAGAAAGTGCTGCGCTTCGCCGGGCCGGGCTTGCTGATCTCGGTCGGCTATATGGATCCCGGCAATTGGGCGACCGATATCGAAGCCGGCTCGCGCTTCGGCAACGATCTCCTCTTCGTGGTCGGTCTCTCCAGCCTGGCCGGCATCATCTTGCAGACGCTCTGCGCCCGGCTCGGCATTGTCGCCGAGCGCGATCTCGCGCAGCTCTGCCGTACGCAATATTCCCGGCCGGTGGCGCTCATGCTCTGGCTACTGGCGGAAATCGCCATCATCGCCTGCGACGTCGCCGAGGTGTTGGGCTCGGCGCTGGCGCTGCAACTGCTGTTCCATCTGCCGCTCTGGGCTGGCGTGCTGCTGACCGGGTTCGATACCATCATCGTGCTCAGCCTCAAAGGCCATGGCTTCCGGCAATTGGAGGCGATCGTCCTCGGCCTCGTCGGCACGATTGCCTTCTGCTTCCTGGTGGAACTGATCCTGCTGCAGCCGGCCTTGGCCGATGTGGCGCCGGGTTTCCTGCCCAAGCTCAGCGTCGTCACCAATCCGGATGCGCTTTATCTCGCGATCGGCATCATCGGCGCGACGGTGATGCCGCATAACCTCTATCTGCATTCCTCGGTGGTGCAGACCCGCATGGTGGGCGAGATGCGCGATCAGAAGGCCGAGGCGGTCAAGCTGGCGACGGCCGATATCACCGTCTCGCTGCTGCTGGCGATGTTTGTCAATGCCGCGATCCTGATCACCGCGGCCACGGCCTTCCACGGCACCGGCCACCAGGAAGTGACCGATATCGACCAGGCCTATCGCCTGCTGGAGCCACTCGCCGGTTCGGCGGCGGCCATCCTGTTCGGCCTGGCGCTACTGGCTTCCGGGCAGAGCTCCACCTTCACCGGCACGCTGGCCGGGCAGGTGATCATGGACGGCTTCCTGCAGATCAAGATCCCCTGCTACCAGCGCCGCCTGATCACCCGGGCGCTGGCGCTCATCCCCGCTTTTATCGGCGTGGTCTGGTTCGGCGAGGGCTCGGTCGGCCGCTTGCTGGTGCTGACCCAGGTGGTGCTGACCCTGCAGCTGCCCTTCGCCCTCTATCCGCTGATCCGCTTCACCGGCAGCCGGAAGATGATGGGCCCTTTCGCCAGCGGCCCGATCCTCAACCTCGCCGCCTGGCTGATCTTCCTGGTGATCGTCGTCGCCAATATCGTGCTGCTCTGGCAGCTGGCTGTCTGAGCTTCAGTTCGGCCGATAGACATGTGCCACGCAGCCGCCGGCGAAGGCCGTGACGCTGACGAGCTTGAGATCGCGCGGCTGTTCCAACTCGGCAAAGAGCGGCAGGCCCTGGCCCAAAGCCACCGGATGCACCAGCAGGCGATATTCATCGATCAGGCCGAGACGGACCAGGCTGCGGGCAAAGCTGGCGCCGCCATGGGCCAGCATATCCTTCCCTGGCTGCCGCTTGAGCGCGGCGATCTCTGTCGCCAGATCGCCGCTCGCGACATAGGCCGCCGCCCAGCTCGCCGCATCTGGCGATAGCTGCTTGGCATCCGGCGCGCCACCGCGCGAAGCCGCCGCGTTCTTGAGCGCCGTGGTGGTGGTTGCATCAAGCGGCGTGCCGCTGGGCTTGCGGGTGAAGACAGCCTTGGGGATCGCGTTCATCGGCGGGGCGAAGACCTCGGTCGAGGTCGGCCACCAGGCCACCATGTCCTGGAAGGTGCGGCTGCCCATGATATGCAGGCCGACATGCGAGATGGTCTCGACAGTCCAGGCGGTCGCTGCATCGTCGAGATGCCGGAAGACCCAATCGACTTCGCCTTGGGGACCGCCGACGAAGCCATCAATCGAAACCGACATTTTCAGCATCAATCTGCGCATGGCTCGATCCTTCAGGCGGCGATGAGGAAGTCGCCCAGCTTATCGAGGCAACCGCTCCAGCCGCGATTGTGGTCGTCGCGCGCCTTCTCGTCGGCGAATTGCGCATGGGTGAGGGTGAAGAGCGTGCCGCCTTCTTCCGCCTTCATGGTGACGGTGACCAGCGAGGTGCGTTCCGGCATGGTGCGCCAGGTCCAGCTGAAGACCAGCTTCTCGTTCGGCACCACCTCGCGGTAGAGCCCGCTGACATCATGCTCCTCGCCATCCAGGGTCTGGAAGACGACCCGGTAGCGGCCGCCGACGGCGATATCGGTCTCGGCCCGCAACACCGGCCCGGCATCGGGGCCGAACCAATGCACTATTTTTCTCGGGTCGGTCCAGGCTTGGTAGACGAGTTCGGGCGGCGCCTTGAAGTGGCGCGTGAGGGTGAGGTTGGGTCGCTCGCCGGTCGCGGCATTGCCTTCTTGGCCGCTGCTTTCGCGGCTTTGGCCGGACGGCTGGTTGCGGCTGTTTTCGTTTCCTGCGTCTCTTTGCATGTCCCTGCTTCCACAAAATCTGCTTCGACAAAGGCGGCGAGGCGGTCGAGCTGCCCGGACCAGAATTGCTGGTAGAAGGCGAGCCAGGACATGGCCTCCCGCATGGGTGCCGCCGTCAGGCGGCAGGCGACGATACGGCCGGTCTTGCTGCGGGTGATGAGCCCGGCAGCCGCCAGCACATCGAGATGCTTCATGATCGCCGGCAGCGAGACCGGGAAGGGCCGGGCGAGATCGCTCACCGTCCTGCCGTCCTGCTCACGCAATTGCGCCAGCAATGCCCGCCGCGTCGGATCCGCCAGAGCGGCAAACACGCGATCCAGCGCGGCATCCTCATGGTTAACCATAGGGTTAAGTGTTAGGGTGAGAGGCCTCGCCTGTCAAGCCGTCACATCTGAAGAGCGTTTTCCGCTGAAGCCAGCCGATCGGCAAAATGATGCGCCAGATGATCGATCCAGGCGCGCACCGCTGGCGTCAGCCCGCGGCTGGTGGTGAAGACGAGATGGACGATGCCGTCCAGCGAGTGCCAATCGGGAAAGACCCGCAGCAGCCGGCCGATGCGCAGATGCGGACGGCAGATGTGATCGGGCAGCAAGGCGATGCCGAGGCCGGCAACCGCCGCATTGCGCAGGCTGGCGAGATCGCCGGTCGAGAAACGCGGCTCATGCTGCAGCAAGAGGGTGCTGCCGTCAGGGCCAGTAAGATCCCAGGTCGCGGCGCCACGTTCTTCGCTCGCCGCCAATGTCGGCAGGGCAGAAAGGCGATGGATATCGGCGAGATCGGCCGGTCGCTCTTCCGTCAGGCGGTTGATCAGGGCTGGACTCGCGACCAGGATGCGGCGGCTCTTGGCGAGTGTGCGCAAGGTAAGCTCGGCGTCGGAATCCAGTTTCAGGCGCACGCGAAGCGCGACATCGATCGCTTCACCGATCAGATCGACGGGGCGGTTGGCAGCGACAATCTGCATGCGCACTTTCGGATATTGCGCCATGAAGGCCGGCAGGATGTCGTCGATCAGTTCCATGAGGCCGGTGGGACAGCTGAACCGGACAACGCCGGCCGGCTCGGTCTGCGCGGCGGCGACGGCCCTTTCACCGCGCTCGATCTCGGCCAGCGCGTTGCGGCAATGGTCGTAATAGGCGCGGCCGATCTCCGTCACGCGGAAGCGGCGCGACGACCTTTCGATCAGCCGCACCCCGAGGCGTCGCTCAAGCTGGGCGACATGCCGGCTGAGCTTCGATTTCGGTTGGCGCAAGGCCCGGCCGGCTGCCGCGAAACCACCATGGGCGACCACCTCGGCGAAGAAGAAGAGCTCATTCATATCCGGCATCTGAGACGTCCTATCGTTCTATTAATAGAACGTAGCGTGTAAATAATGCTGGCTACAAGGGATATCGTTCTGTCCATAAGTTCATAGCCGTGAAGGGCGAATACGCTGCTTCAAGCCAAAGAACCCAAGGAATGGAGACAGAAATGAGCGGTAAATTGCAGGGCAAGGTCGCGGTTGTGACGGGCGGTACCACCGGCATCGGCCTCGCCACGGCCAGGCGTTTCGCGGCCGAAGGCGCCCATGTCTATATCACCGGCCGCCGCCAGGCCGAGCTCGATGCCGCCGCCAAGGCGATCGGCAAGAACGTGATCGGCGTGCAGAGCGACGTCGCGAAATTGGCCGATATCGACAAGCTGTATGATGTCGTGCAACAGCATCACAGCCAGATCGATATACTCTTCGCCAATGCCGGCGGCGGAGAATTCGCGCCCTTGGGCGCCATCACCGAAGAGCATTTCGACAAGACCTTCGCGGTCAATGTGAAGGGCCTGCTTTTCACCGTGCAGAAGGCGCTGCCTTTGTTGCGTGACGGCGCCTCGGTGATCCTCACGGGTTCGACCACCGGCTCGATGGGCACGGCCGCCTTCAGCGTCTACAGCGCCACCAAGGCAGCGGTCCGCAATTTCGCCCGCAGCTGGGCGCTCGATCTCAAGGAACGCAAGATCCGCGTCAACACGCTGAGCCCGGGCCCGGTCAACACGCCGGGTCTGCTGGGCCTGGCGCCGGAAGGGCAGGGTGAGGGCCTGCTGACCTATCTCGCGAGCCTGGTGCCGAGCGGCCGCGTCGCCGATGTCGACGAGATCGCCAAGGTCGCGGCCTTCCTTGCCTCGGATGACAGCAGCTTCGTCAACGCGACCGAAGTCTTCGCCGATGGCGGCATGGCGCAGGTCTGAAAAGGCACAAGTTGAAGCGTCGGTTCGTTTCGTCCGGCTCCTGCAAGAGCCGGACGATTGCCGTTTCTGGGCGCGGCTTGATCAAACGCGCAGTTCGATGATCTCTTCCTCGATCGTCCCGTTGCGCAGATGCAGCTTGCCGACGGCAATGGGCAAAGTGAAGCGGCGCGGGCCGGCGCTGCCGGGATTGATATAGAGAACGCCGTTGTCGCGCTTGGCCAAAGGTCGGTGGGAATGGCCGCTCATCACCACCTGGATACCGGCGGTCACCGGATCGATATCGAGCAGGCCGAGATCGTGCAGGATATGGCAGGTAACGCCGGCGATCGTCACATCGGCGGTCTCCGGAATGCGCCAGGCCCATTCCGCCATGTCGTTATTGCCGCGCACCGCCGTGACCGGCGCGATCTCGGCCAGCCGGTCGAGGATGGCCGGATCGCCGATATCGCCGGCATGCAGGATGGCATCGCTGCCCCGCAAAGCATCCAGTGCCTGGGGCCGCAACAAGCCATGGGTATCGGAGATGAGGCCAATGGTGGTCATGATGCTTGCAGTCTGCGCCTGCCTGAGCGGACAAGGCAAGGCTGTGAGTCCGTTTGACAGGGGCGGAAATCCTGTGCTCAGCTTTTGATTATGGTTGTGATCAGAATTTGTCATTCAGCGGAAGATTGAACAACAAGGGATGACGCTTCATAACCACTTCGCCCGCGACATCATCCCGTTGCCGCGGCGATATAGTGAAACAAGAGATTGCCAGAATGACCACGTCAGACACCGCCGCCCGCATCCGCGACTTCTTCGCCAGCTATAACGAGGCCTTCAGTGCGCTGAATACAGCGGGCATCATCGACCACTTCAATTTCCCGGCCCAGATCTCGACCGAGACCCAGGGTTATGTCTTCAATACCCGCCAGGACATGGTCGATGACATGAAGGGCTTCGTCGGCTTCTATGCCGATCAGGGTTTCGAGAACGTGGTGCTGGCCGATCTGCAGGTGCAGGAATTGTCGCCGGCCTTTGCTTTGGCGCATATCCATTGGCATCTGAAGCATAAGGACGGCAGTGATCTTGTCCGCGTCCACAGCACCTATGTGCTGCGCATGACCGGGGCGGAACCGGCGATCATGGCTATCCTTGGCCATGACGAGGATACGCAGTGGAAGAAGAAGCAGGGCTGATCCAGCAAGGCGGGACGGGGAGGGTGCAATGAGTGTCACGATGGCGCCGGTGAAAGCGGCGGACCGGCTGGTGGCCAATATCAAATCGGCACCGTTCAAGCCCTTCGAAACCGATGGCGCCGTCATCCCCGGCCAGAGCTATCTGCAATTCGACGAGACCTTTGAGGCAGGCACCGGTTTCCATGTCTATCGCATGGCGCCGGGGACAGCGAGCCAGCCGCATGAACATACCTGCCACGAATCCTTCTATGTCGTGGAAGGCGAAATCATCGATCATGACGGCTATGTCTATCGCGCCGGCGATTTCGTGTTGCTGAAGGCAGGCACGATCCACAACACGCGCACCGAGACCGGCGCCACCCTCATCGTCTTCATCCGCAGCATGGAACGGAATCTGTAGGCGCAGTCGGCCAAGCACTGCTCTGATAGACCCAGCTTGAACATCCCCCTCACCCTGCCCCTCTCCCACAAGGGGAGAGGGGACGCTGTCGCTTACGACCTTCGCATCGATAGCCATAACGCGAACAAGTTCAAGAATCGCCGAAGATAGTCTCGTCCGGCTCTGAAGCCGCGCACTGATAAGCGTCGCCCGATGTAGCAGGACAGCGAAGCAGCGTTCCCTCTCCCCTTGTGGGAGAGGGACAGGGTGAGGGGGTAAGCGACGGATATTTGCCGAAGTGGCGCCGAATCCGCCCTACCGATCCTTCACTGCGCTCAGGATCGTCACCGGCAAAGCGCTACGCCAGGTTTCGAAACCGCCGAGCGGCTTGGCATGCT
>DATMUQ010000640.1:0-4357 GCA_035563795.1 Terriglobales bacterium
CCGCCGCAAGCCTGCCGTTCAAGGCCGCCTGGGCCGATAGCGACCCGAAGGCGACGGTTCAGGCGTTCTATGACGTGCTGTTGGATTGCATGCAGCATGGCAAGGAACTGGGCTTCGACGGCCGCTATCAAAAGCTGGCTCCTGCGGTCAATCAGACCTTTGATGTTCCGGTGATGGCGCGAATCGCTGTCGGCCCGGCCTGGACCAATCTGCCGGCGGACAAGAAGAACGCCGTGCTCGACGTGTTCAATCGCTACATGGTCACGACCTATGCAGCGCGGTTCAAGGCCTTCGGCGGTCAGAAATTCGTGGTGGGCGACATCACCCAGCCGGCCGCCGATCGCAAGCTGGTGGCGACGCAGCTGGTGCGCCCCGATGGCGATCCGGTGCAGTTGAATTATGTCTTCCGCCAGGGTGATGCCGGCTGGAAGATCATCGATATCTATCTCAGCGGCACCATCTCCGAGATGGCGCGTATGCGCTCCGATTTCTCGGAAACCATCCGCACGGGCGGTGCCGATGGGTTGATCAGCATCCTGGAGAAGAAGATCGCGGAGCTGAAAGCCGGCGCCTGACCGATCAGGCGGCAGGGCGACCAGCAGGCAAAGAAAAAGGCCGGAAGCAGTCCCAGCTTCCGGCCTTTAACTTTACTGCAAGCAGCCGTTAGGCGTTCTGCAGATTGGTGGCAGAGGTCTTGCCACGACGTGGGTCAGTTTCCAGCTCGAAGCTGACACGTTGACCGTCGCGCAGCGTACCAATCCCGGAGCGCTCGACCGCCGAGATGTGCACGAAAACGTCGGCAGAGCCATCTTCCGGCTTAATGAAGCCATAGCCCTTGGTAGTGTTGAACCACTTCACGGTTCCGATAGCCATCAGAAATAGTCCTTCGGTAAGTTTCAGATGCGCAAAAACCCGCGCAGTCGAGACTTCTGACTCTAGGGCAGTGGCTGGTCCGGCGCTCGATCCCGAGCAGTGGAGAGCATGCCAGACTTGAAGGGTCGACTTGGCCAGTCTAACGGGCTGTAGTTAACACCGCAAGGCCTACAACCGTATGTGTGAAATCTTCTTGTTGCGACAGGCGCCACGTGTCGCGGATCCCGCTGCTGCAGCAGTGTTTCAGCGGCGCTCCGCCGGTGGCACGGGCCCCAAAAGAGAGGGCAGGAAGATGAAGGTCGTCAGCAGCATCACCGCCAGCGACAGCAGCAGGATCAGGCCCATGCCGGCGGTTCCCGGATGGCTCGACATGGCCAGGCTGCCGAAGGATGAGCCGGTGGTCAGGGCACTGAACAGCACTGCGCGCGCCGTGCTGGTCTGCAGCGGAGCGGCAATGCCCTTCCGCCAGTTGACGACAAAGTAGATGTTGAAGGCGACGCCGATCCCCAGCAGCAGGGGCAGGGCGATGATATTGGCGAAATTCAAGGGAATGTGCAGGGCGACCATGAGGTCGATCGTGGTCAGGCCGGCAACCAGCAGGGGGCAGAGCACGAGGAAGACATCGCGCGGTCGCCGGACGATCAGCAGCAGCAAGAGGGTAATGGCCGCCAGAGCCCAGAGCGTGGCGTGGCGGAATGCCAGCGAAACGGCCTGGCCGGCTTCGTATATCTGGACCGCCGGCCCCGAGGCCTGCGGCGCCACGCTCTTCACGGCGGCGACGAAACGCGTGAGGACGCCGTTATTATTGCTGTCGTCCCGCGGCACCACCATGATCCGGACTTCGCCATCGGGGGCGATCCAGTCGCGGCGAATTTCGTCGGGCAGGGTGTCCAGGGTCAGCTTGCCGGCGGTGACGGCCGCCGCCAGGGTATCGAGCCGCGGCGCGAGGCCGCTCAGCAACGCGCGCCGTAGCTGCGGGAAGAGCGCTGCGTCCGATGTCGCCGCCTGGTCCAGCAGTCGCGCCAGTTGCTGCGCCTTGTCGGAGGATTCCGCATTGGCCCGCAACTGTGTCGCAACCCGCTTCATGGCGGCCCGGTCATCCTCGATGCTGGGGGCAGGCAAGGTGCTGGCGGGATTGAGGCTGGGGCCAACCAGCATGTTGAGGTCGTCGAGGATGGCCAATTTGGCGTCCTGGTCCTTCGGGATGAAGGATGTGGCGCTGATCGCCGCATAGACTTCCGGCAGGGCTTGCAGTTTGCCGATCAGGGCATCCGCTTCATTCTGGTCCTTGGCCAGGATCTCGATTTCATAGGCCGTATGGAGCGGGTCCTGCATCATGTCGTAGATGGTGGAGACCGATTCCACACGCGGATCTTTCAGATGCAGCGGGTTGAAATCGAATTTCAGCTTGCTGGCGAGACCGGCGCCGAGCAGCGCCAGGAGGAGCCAGCCGACGATCACCCACACCCGGCGTGCCAGCAGGAAGCGATCCAGACGCGCCGTCCAGGTGCTGCCGAGTTCGAGCGAACCGGTCTTCGGCTTCAGCCAGGCCAGCAGGGCTGGCAACAGGGTGAGATTGAGCACCAGGGTCACGGCCATGCCGGCGCCGGCGATCAGCCCCAGTTCGGAGACGCCGCGATAGTCGGTCGGCAGGAAGGAGAGGAAGCCGACGGCAATCGCCGCAGCTGCCAGGGTGAGGGGACGCGCCATGGCCCGCCCGGTACGCGTCAGGACCGAACCGTCATTGGCGACAAATTGTTCATGGCCGAAGCGCACGCCGAACTGAATGCCGAAGTCGATCGAGAGCCCGATGAACATCACGGCAAACGCCACTGAGATGAGATTGAGACTGCCGATCGCGACGGCGGCAAAGGCGAAGGTCAGCACCAGTCCGGCGACCAAGGTCAGGAAGGTGGCGAGGATAAGCTTCACCGAGCGCAAAGCAAGGAACAGCCACAACAGCACCAGGGCCGTGGAAACCACCAGTGCGATGCCCATGCCCTCGGCCACGGTGGCGAATTCTTCGTCGGACAGTGCGACCGGGCCGGTCAGGCGAACGGTGATCCCGTTGGCGGAAGTGAGCCCTTCCTGGGCGATGACCTGACGGATGAAACTGGTTGCCTTGGCAGCGGACTCCAGGGCGGTGAAATCGCGGACCGGCTGCACCAGGATGAGATGGCGCAACTCATTGGGGTCGATCTTGCGATCGATCATCAAGCTGCGCCAGGAGAGTGGCGTTGCGTCGCCGCTCAGCGCGCTGCTGAGCGTGCCGGCAACGGCGGCCATCGGCTTTTCGATATCTTCGATCTTGGCGGCATGCTGGGCGATGCCGTCAAGTGCCAGGCTGAGCACATTCATCAGGCCGCGGATGCTGGGATCGGCCCGCAGGCTGCCGATGAAACCCTGTGCCCGGATCACGGAATCGGCAATCTTCTGCAGGTCTTCGGTCGGCAGGAAGAGGAGGCCATAGCGGGTGAAGAAGGGGCCGCCATCCGGCCGGCGGATGCTGTTGAAGAGATCCGGCCGCTCGCGCAGACGATTGAGCAGCGTCATCGTTCCCTGGTCGGCGAGCTCAGGTGTCTTGCCATCCACCACGATCACCAGCAGGCCGGTGTTCTGCGGGAACAGGGTGGCAAGGCGGATCGCCTCCTGACGCCAAGGCAGCTGGGCCGAGATCATGTTGGCGGTGTCGGTATCCATCCGCAGATGGCGCGCGGTGTAGAAGCCGCAGGCGACCGTGAGGATCGCGAAAACGGCGATGAGGGCAACGGCGCGCCGCGCGCTGAAGGCGACGGCCTTCGCTACCAGATTTTCCAACATTCGGCGGACCCGGGTTCTTCTCGGTCTTTCTACACAGGCATCGCATAACTGCCGAGACTTCCGTCACCCGACGGGAAATGCGCTGTTTTCAGCCCCTTGCGGCAATGCCACTGGTCAGCGTGATAGCAGAGGCAGGCGGGAAAGTCATGTCGTTGTCGCATTTTCCGGCGGGGCCGGCGGTGGTCCAGCCGGATAATTATTGCGCCGGTGGCGGGTTTCCGGCGGCGACGCCCGGAAGCCGGCCAAGGGTATTCCCGGCATCGAGCAGGCTGGCCAGGTTCGCCCGCTTTTCCGGATGTTCGGCGGCGGCCTCGGCCACGGCACTGCGCAGCATCATGCGCAGGCTGATGCCAAGGCAACTGACATCCTCGATCTGCAGACCGCTGCCGGGACGATCGGCCAGTTCCCAGGCCAGTGGCAGGCGATGACCATCGGGCCAGACCAGTTCGGAAAAGACCATATGCGTCTGGTCCGGCCGTTCCGTCGCCTTGGAGATGGTCAGGCTGGGCAGGTGGTCGGCGCTGACGATTTGATTGTTTGCCGGCGCCATCCGCATGATCTGGTGCGCTGCGAAATCGAGGAAGTCGCTGGCTGGATCGCTGACCGGCTGGCTTGGTGTGGGTGATTGACTGCCATGGGCATAACGACCCAAGATGAACCGACC
>DATMUQ010000641.1:0-2336 GCA_035563795.1 Terriglobales bacterium
CTACGATGTTCCCTATGCCCTGGCGCGCGCCGCCGCGGCGGGACGCAAGATAGACGTCAATCCGCCGCTCACTGTCGTGCGGGAGCGCCAGCGCCTGGCAAATGCCATGCTGGCCGCCGCCGCGCAGAAATACGGCGCGGAAATCCTCGATCCGACACCGCATTTCTGCGACCAGTCGGTTTGCCATGCGGAGATTGGTGGCCGTTCGCGCTATGTCGATTCCGACCACATCACCCGGACGACATCGGAATCGCTCAGCGATCTTTTCGATGGCAGCTTCCAGCGTTTGAGGGACTTCGCGCCGGCGGCCAATGCTGCCCAGGGTGATACCGCCCAGGGTGATGCCGGCCAGGGTGATACCGCCCAGGGTAATGCCGGCCAGGGTGATGCCGGCCAGGCCGCGCCCATCCAAGCGAGCGATCCGGCAACCCCGCTGCAATCGTCTTTCGCTATGCCGGGAAAGCCACCGTCACAATAAGGCCGGGATGGTTGTCGGCCAGGCTGATGGTGGCGCCGTGCAGATCGGCGACGGCCTTGACCAGCGCCAGCCCCAGGCCGCTACCGGGTGTCGTCCGGCTGGTATCCAGACGATAGAAGCGGTCGAACACCTTATCGCGTTCGTCCGGCGGGATGCCCGGCCCGGAATCGGCGATCCTCAGCTCGACGCTGCGCGCGGTCCGGGTGACGCTGAGATCGACGCGCGATCCCTGCGGCGTGTGGCGCAGCGCATTCTCCAGCAGATTGGCGGTCAGTTGCGTGAGCAGCCGCCGGTCACCGGCGACCGACGCGTCGTCATCGCCATGGAAGGAGAGTTGCTGGCCGCGATCCTCGGCGACACTGGCATAGGTCTCGGCCAGGAACTGGGCGATCTTATAGAGATCCGCCGCGGCGGTGCGCACCAGTTTCGATCCGGCATCGAGCTCGGCAATCTGCAGCAGAGCATCGAAGGTCTCGATGATGGCATCGACCTCGCCGATTGCCCGTTCGATGGTATTCTCGCCGGCCGGCAGCAGTGTCACGACGGCGGTGCTGCGGTCGCTTTGTTGTCCGCTGACACCGATCGCCGCCAGGCCGCCGGGTGCGGCGCCGCTGGTGGCTTCCAGCCGCTGCCTGAGCCGGCTCAGCGGTGTCCGCAGATCATGGGCGACGTCGCTGGTCACCTGTTTCAGGCTGGAGATCAGCTTCTCGATCCGGCTCAACAGCGTGTTGATATTGCCGGCCAATCGGTCCACCTCGTCATGGCGGCCCTGGATCGGCACGCGGCGGGTGAGATCGCCGTCGATATAGGCTTCCATCTCGCCGGCGATGCGGTCGACACGCGCGGAATTGCGCCGGGCAAGGATGAAGATGCCGATCAGGACGAGCGGGATGGTGATGCCGAAGCCGACACCGATGGCGCGGCGGATCGATTCCTGGATTTCGGTGATGTTATGTGCCCGCCGCCCGACGAACAGCGACATATCGCCGAGCACGGCGCCGAAGATGTAGAAATGATCGGTATGGTCGCGGAAGGGCAGGCTCAACTCCTTCCAGTCCTCGAAGGGCGTGATATGCGCCGCATTGCCGGCGATGACGGTGCCGTCAGCGGCCTGCAGCAGATAGAGCGACCGCTTGGCTTCGACGCTGTTGGAGAGCACGGTGATATTGTTGATCAGCGCCTCGCGTCCCTGTTCGCGGTAAATGGTGGTCAAGGCGCGGACATCCTGCTCGACCGCCTCGCGATTCTGCGACCTGAGGTCATGGCCGGCGGAGAAATAGAGCACGGTGAAGCTGAGCAGCGAGGCGAAAGTATAGAGCCCGAAATAGAGCAGCGCCGTGCGCATCGCCGAACTGTGCCAGAAAGCGGTGCTACGCATGCAGGGAATAGCCCGCCCGCGGCACGGTATGGATCAGCGGCTGCTCGAAGGGCTTGTCGATCTTGGCCCTGAGGCGGCTGATATGGGTTTCGACGACGCTGGTCTTGGGATCGAAATGGAAGTCCCAGACATGTTCCAGCAGCATGGTCCGGGTGACGATCTTGTCGGCATGGCGGGCGAGATAAAGCAGCAGTTCATATTCCCGCGGCAACAGCTCGATCGCCTGGCCGGAGCGGGTGACGCTGCGCTTGATCAAATCGATCTCCATATCGCCAATGCGCAGGAAGGGCGGAGCATCGGTGATCGGTGGTCGCCGCAACAGCGCATTCACCCGGGCCAGCAATTCGGAGAAGGCGAAGGGCTTGGTGAGATAGTCATCCGCCCCGGCATTCAGCCCCTCGACCCGGTCATCGAGACCCGAGACCGTGGTGAGGAACAGGATCGGCGTCTTGACGCCGCTGGAGCGCGCCGCCCGCACGA
>DATMUQ010000642.1:0-7587 GCA_035563795.1 Terriglobales bacterium
CGCGCCTCACCAGCAAGCCGGTGACGGTAGGTTTCAAGGATGGCGGCGCCTTCAGCACCTTCCGGCTCGGGCTCTATCGCGACCAGGCGGTCAAGGGCTCCCGCGAGATCGATCAGGACTGGACCATCGGCTTCGATGCGATGAAGCGCGAAATCGGTTACGCAGACCGCCCGGGAGATCCGCTGAGCCCCAATAATGTCGCGCCGGTCCCGCTCGACCCGCCGGCAAGCCTCGGCGATACCGGCTTGTGCCGCAAGGCCTTCGGCCTGAAATCCTGAGAGAACTCGCTAGCGCAAGGCTGCAACGGCGGCGCAAAGCTGCTCGATCTCGTCCTCGTTATTGTAGTAATGCACCGAGGACCGCACGACATCGCTGAGATGCCGCGCCGTCATATCGAGATAGGTCGAGGAACGGCCAGAGACCGAGACATTGATCTTCGCCTTGGCCAGCCCCGCCTTGATGTCTGCGGAAGAGATTCCTTCCTTGGTGAAGGTGACGATACCGCCCTGCTCCCGGCCGACATCCCGCACTGTCACGCCGGAAACGGCCGCCAGCTTCTGCCGCAGGATGGCCGCCTTGCGCCGGAGATCGGCCTCGATCGCCGGCAGGCCCAAGGCCAAAGCATAATCGACGGCAGCGCCGAGACCGAGAATGCCGGCGATCGGCCGCTCCCAGTTCTCGAAGCGCTTGGCATCAGGCAGCATCTCATAGCGATCCGGCGCCACCCACTCCGCCGCATGCAGATCGAGGAACGGCGGCTCCAACCGGTCCAGCATCGCGCGCCGCACATAGAGGAAGCCGGTGCCGCGCGGCCCACGCAGGTATTTGCGCCCGGTTGCCGAGAGGAAGTCGCAGCCGATCGCAGCGACATCAATCGCCAGTTGCCCGACCGACTGGCAGGCATCGAGCAGATAGGGAATGCCGTGGGCACGGGCAACGGCGCCGACCGCCGCCGCCGGCTGGATGAGGCCACCATTGGTCGGCACATGGGTGATGGCGATCAGCTTCACCCTGGGATCGATCATCTGCTCCAGCGCCGTCACCGAGATCTGGCCGTGATCGTCATTCGGCACCGTCACCACCTCAACACCCTGCTGTTTGGCGATCTGCAGGAAGGCGATGTAGTTGCTGGCATATTCGGCGACCGAGGTGAGGATGCGATCGCCCTTATGGAAGCGCAGCGAATAGAAGGCCATGTCCCAGGCCCGGGTGGCGTTCTCGATCAGGGCCACTTCATCAGCGCCGCAATTGATCAGGCGAGCGATCGAGCGGTAGACGGCGCTCTGCTGTTCCTCGGCCTGCGCCGCCGCCTCATAGCCACCGATCATGGCTTCGAGCTGCAGATGGCCGATCATCACGTCGAGCACAGGCTGCGGTGTCAGCGACGAGCCGGCATTGTTGAAATGGATGACATGGCGGCAGCCGGGAGTCTCGGCACGCAGGCGATTAAGATCGAGGGTCATGATCGGACAGTCTCGCGTCGCTATGGTTCGGTCGTTGTGGTTCGCGTCGCTAGCGCGTCTCAGAAAGCAATTTCGGCGGCCTTGCGGAGCCGCACCGTCGAACTGCCCAGCACCCGGTTGTGATGGGCGATGATCTGCGCCGCCGTCAGGCCGCTGCCGTCATATGTCGAATGGGCATCCGCGGCGAGTGTCACGTCATAGCCGAGATTGCGGGCGACACGGCAATTGGTGTCGATGCAGTAATCGGTCTGCAATCCTGCGATCACCAGCTTGTTGATTCCGGCCGATTTCAATCTCTGGTCAAGTTCACCGGTGATGAAGGCACTGGAGGTCGTCTTCTCGATCACCGGTTCGCTTGCTTTCGGCGTCACCGAAGCATGCGTCTGCCAGCCCGGCGAGTTGCGATCGAGCTCGCTCCCCTCTTCATTATGCTGCACATGCAAGACCGGCACGCCTGCCTTCCGCGCCCGCCGCAGCAGATCGGCGCAGCGACCGATGATCGCCTCGGCATCGTGCAGGCCTTCCGGCGAATCGATGAGACCCTGTTGGATATCGATGAGCAGCAGCGCCGTTTTTCCAACCGTCATGATCGCCTCCCTGGATCCAAACAGGCCGCCAGTCTAGCGGTTTTACCGGGTCACACCAGCAGCAATGCCACCGCATCCACCGGCAATCATGCAGGCGCAAAAAAGGCGGAGAGCAAGCCCTCCGCCTTCCGCACGCTTCGTTGCGATGCGCTATTCAGCCGCCTTCTTCGCCGCCTCCGGCTTCCAACGCAGTACGGGACTGCGGGCCGCCAGGGTTTCGTCGAGCCGGCGCCGCGGCGTGTGATAGGGTGCATTCTCGAAATAGCTGGCATCACCGGACTTCGCCCGCTCGGCAAGGCCCTTCACCACGGTGATATAGTGGTCAAGGCCATCCTTGCTTTCGGTCTCGGTCGGCTCCATCAACAGCGCGCCATGCACCACCAGCGGGAAATACATGGTCATCGGATGATAGCCCTCGTCGATCATCGCCTTGGCGAAATCGAGCGTGGTGACGCCGGTATCTTCCAGGAAGGTGTCGTTGAACAGCGCCTCATGCATGCAGGTGCCGGGGAAGGCTGGGGTCAGCGTTTCCTTGAGGCCAGCCAGGATGTAATTGGCATTGAGCACGGCATCGCCCGACGCCTGGCGCAGACCGTCGGAGCCGTGGCTCAGCATGTAGGAGAGTGCACGGGTGAACATGCCCATCTGGCCATGGAAGCCCTTGAGGCGACCGAAAGCCGTGCCACCTTGGTCATGCTCCTTGAGATCGAAGCCATTGGCCCCATGGGTCACATAGGGCAAAGGCGCATAGGGTGCGAGCGCTGCCGAGAGCACCACCGGCCCGGCACCCGGCCCGCCGCCGCCATGCGGCGTCGAGAAAGTCTTGTGCAGGTTGATATGCATGGCATCGACGCCGAGATCGCCCGGCCGCACCCGGCCGACAATGGCGTTGAAATTGGCGCCGTCGCAATAGAAATAGCCGCCGATCGCATGCACCGCATCGGCGATGTCGATGATGTCGTTCTCGAACAGGCCGCAGGTATTGGGATTGGTGATCATGGTGCCGGCGACATCGGGGCCAAGCTTCGCCTTGAAGGCCTTGATATCGACCCGGCCGCGCTCGTCCGCCGGCACTGGATCGACTTCATAGCCGCAAGCGGCGGCCGTTGCCGGATTGGTGCCATGGGCCGATTCCGGCACCAGGATGCGCTTCCTGGCATCGCCCTTCGCCAACAAGGCCGCGCGGATCGTCATGATGCCGCAGAGTTCGCCATGGGCACCGGCGGCCGGCGACATGGCGACGGCTGGCATCCCGGTCAGGGTCTTCAGCCAATGTGCCAGATGATCGATCAGCTCCAGCGCGCCCTGCACGGTCGAGACCGGCTGCAGCGGATGCAGATCGGCGATGCCGGGCAGCCGCGCCACTTTCTCGTTGAGGCGCGGATTGTGCTTCATGGTGCAGGAACCGAGCGGATAGACATTCATGTCGATCGCGAAGTTCTTCTGGCTGAGCTTGGTGTAGTGGCGCACCACCTGCGGTTCGGAGAGACCGGGCAGCCCCACCGATTGCTTGCGCTTCAAACCCGCCAGGCGTTCCTTGTGCTGCGGTACGGCAGGCAGATCGACCGCCGTGCGGCCGGGCGCATCCTGTTCGAAGATCAGCGGCTCTTCGATCTGCAGGGCCTTGTTGCCGGAAATCGTATTCATGCGAGCACCTCTTTCAGCGTCGTCTCCAGCGCCGTCATATCCTCATCCGTTACCGTCTCGGTGGCCGCGACCAGCAAGAGATTCGCGAGCTCCGGCTTGCCCGGCGCGAGACGCGAGACCGGCACGCCGCCGAGGATGCGGCGCTTCGCCAATTGCTCGACAACCTCGGCCGCCGGCTTCGGCAGCTTGAGGGTGAATTCATTGAAGAAGGCATCCGTCAGCACCTCGACGCCCTTGATCGCCCCAAGGCGATCGGCCAGGCGCGAGGCGGTGGCGTGATTGATCTCCGCCAATTGCCGCAGACCCGCCTCACCGAGCAGCGTCATATGGATGGTGAAGGCAAGCGCGCAGAGACCGGAATTGGTGCAGATGTTGCTGGTCGCCTTTTCGCGGCGAATATGCTGTTCGCGGGTCGAAAGCGTCAGCACCCAGCCGCGCCGTCCCTCAGCATCGACCGTCTGGCCGGCAAGGCGCCCCGGCATCTGGCGCAGATATTTGTCGCGCGTGGCGAAGAGGCCGACATAGGGTCCGCCGTAGCCCAGCGCATTGCCGATCGACTGGCCTTCGGCCGTGACGATATCGGCGCCCATCTCGCCCGGCGGGGTCAGCAGACCCAGCGAGACGATCTCGGTCACCGCCACCACCAGCAAGGCACCGGCGGCATGCACCGCCTCAGCGAGCTTGCTGTAGTCACGGACATGGCCGAAGAAATCCGGATACTGCACGACGACGCAGGAGGTGTCCTTGTCGACGAGCGCCATCAAGTCTTCGCCCCCCTTGGGAGCCGGCGGCGGCGTCACCACCTCGAAGCCGGTATATTTCGCCAGCGTCTCGATCACCTCGCGGTAATGCGGATGCAGCCCGCCGGAGATCACCGCCCGTTTCCGGCGCGTGATGCGATTGGCCATCTGCACCGCTTCGCAGGTCGAGGTGGCGCCGTCATACATCGAGGCATTGGCGACATCCATGCCCGTCAGCAAGGCGACCTGGGTCTGGAATTCGAAGAGATATTGCAGCGTGCCCTGCGTCACCTCCGGCTGGTACGGCGTATAGGAGGTGAGGAACTCGCCGCGCTGGATCAGATAATCCACCGTTGCCGGCACGTGATGGCGATAGGCGCCGGCGCCGAGGAAACTTGGGCAGGAACCGGTGCCGAGATTCTGTGCGGCATAGCCCTGCATCTGCCGCTCGACCGCCAGCTCCCCTTGATAGTTGGGGAGTTCGGCAATCGGTGCCTTCAGCAAGGCCTTCTGTGGCACATCGGCATAAAGGGCTTCAACCGAGGTGACGCCGATCTTCGCCAGCATCTCCCGTCGGTCGGTTTCCGTCAGCGGCAAATAGCGCATGATCGTCTTCCGTTCAGTGTCATGAAAGGGCGCGGCCCTGACCGGCCGCGCCAAGCAATGTCAGCCGCAGAGCGCCTTATAGGCAGCTTCGTCGAGCAGGCCGTCGAGCTGGCCCTTATCGGCGACCTTCAGCTTGACGAACCAGCCCTTGCCCTCGGCGTCTTCGTTGACGGTGGCCGGCGTGTCGCTGAGCTGGGTATTCACCGCAATCACTTCGCCGCTGATCGGCGCATAGACTTCGCTCGCCGCCTTCACCGATTCGACCACCGCCATCTCCTTGCCCTGCTCGACCTGGCGGCCGACATCCGGCAATTCGACATAGACCACGTCGCCCAGCTGCTCCTGCGCATAGGCGGTGATCCCGACCGTCACGGTGTCGCCTTCGAGACGCACCCATTCATGGTCCTTGGTGTAGCGAAGATCGCTCATCATTTGCTCCCTGTTGAAATATCCGGCTGACATGCAGCCGGTCACGCATAAAAACGGCCGAGCCCCTCGGCCGGAAATGGACAGTCAGCCGCGGCGATAGCGGTGCGGCACGAAAGGCATGGCAACGACCTTCGCAGGCAGCGCCTTGCCACGCACCAGCAGCTGCACCTCGGTACCGGCAGCGGCATGCGCCTTGGCGACATAGCCCATGGCGACCGGCCCGTTGACGCTGGGGCCGAAACCGCCGGAGGTGATCTCACCGATCACCTTGCCGGCGGCATCGGCAATCTCGGTATGGGCACGGGCGGGCGCCTTGCCCTCGGGCAGAATGCCGACGCGCTTGCGCGGTGCACCTTCGGCCCATTGACGCTGCAGTTGTCCAGCACCAGGGAAGCCACCCTGCTCTCGGCGGCGCTTGGCGATCGCCCAGCTGAGATCCGCCTCGACCGGTGTCGTCGCCGTGGTGATGTCATTGCCGTAGAGGCAGAGCCCGGCCTCGAGGCGCAGCGAATCGCGCGCGCCAAGGCCGATCGGCTTCACTTCCGGCTGCGCCAGCAGGAGCTTGGCGAAATCGACCGCGCGGTCGGCGGCGACGGAAATCTCGAAGCCGTCCTCGCCGGTATAGCCCGAGCGCGTCACGATGCAATCGAAGCCGCCGATCTTCAGCAGGCGCGCCGTCATGAAGGTCATGGCGGCACTCTCCGGCGCCAGACGTTCGATGACGGCACCGGCCTGCGGTCCCTGGATCGCCAGCAGTGCGCGATCGGCGAGCTCGGTCACCTCGCAGCGGTGATTGAGATTGGCCTTGAGATGCGACAGATCCTGTTCCTTGCAGCCGGCATTGACCACCATGAACAGGTGATCGCCCTTGGCATCGCTCAAACGGCTCACCATCAGGTCATCGAGGATGCCGCCCTGGTTGTCGGTGAAGAAGCTGTAGCGCTGGCGGCCCGCTTGCAGCCCCAGGAAATCGGCCGGACAAAGCCGTTCCAGAGCGCTCGCGGCAGCTTCATGACTTTCCGCCTGCAGGCGCACCTGGCCCATATGCGAAACGTCAAACAGGCCGGCGGCGGCCCGGCAATGCAGATGCTCGTTGAGGATGCCGGCGGGATAATTCACCGGCATGTCATAGCCGGCGAAAGGCACCATCTTCGCCCCGAGCTCGACATGGAGATCGTGGAGCGGCGTGCGGCGCAGCGGCTGGGTAGTGGATTCCAAGATGTCCTCCGACAGATAATGCGGGCACATCATCTCCGCTCCGGATGATGATGCGTCCCCCCTCTGTCCTTGGAACCTGAGAGATTGGCCTACTCGGCCATTTCACGCATCGCGCAACACGGCCGGGATCGGTTTACTCCGTCGGTGAGGCGCGCCCAGGTGTGGGGCCGCCCGCTTTCCAGAGTGTTGACCCCGCTGCGGTCCTTTTGCCTGAGAGTTTCCGGGGGCGGTTGCTCCTTCGGCGCCAACCGGTGATCGCTCTGGTCACCGGGCGGTCTCTCCCTCAGCGGGTTACCTTCGGGCCAGAGGATGGGCCGGCGGCAAATATCCGTCAAGCGGCATTTTTCAGACAGAATGCGGCATATGAAATGCCGCAATGCGTCAAAAAAGATCGGCCGCCCGGGTCACGGGCGGCCGATCCTGACGCTGATTTTGTAACTGGCCTGGTTACTGGCGCGGATTGCGCTTGTTGTAATCGAGCTGATCCTGGGTGAGGTCGAGACCGAGCAGGACGCGATAGTAATCGCCGTTCTCGCCCTGCTTCAGCGGGATCGTCACATTGACTTCGTCAGCATTGATATTGCCGACCTGGCCCTTGCTGAAATCGATGTCCATATCCAGAACCTGCTTGGCGCCGGGAATGATCTTGCCGCCCGGGCCGGTGACACCGAGGGCGTATTTCAGGGTGATATGATCGCCGGAGAATTTCGGTCCCCGTGTCGCTGCCAGCTGGATCTTCAGATTGGTGCGGATATAGGCCGGCTCCTGATCAACCGAATAGACGCAATAGGTCGAGAAGGTATCGACCTTGGCTTCATAGGCGATATCGGAGAGATCCGAACCGTTGCCGGCGAATTTCGTCAGATATTGCGTCTGCTTCGGGACCACCACATCGGG
>DATMUQ010000643.1:0-7175 GCA_035563795.1 Terriglobales bacterium
CCCCGCCCCTTCGGCACCTTTCGAGGCGCGTAATTTGGTGAAGAGATCCTGGCGCAACAGCGCGGGATCGATCTCCGCCGGCACCGATTGACCCTTGCTGAAGGCGGCGATGATGGGAATACCCGGCAGGCCGTTCTTCAGCAGCGTTTCGGTGAAAGCCACTTTGTCGCGCATATTGGAACGCGGCGCCGACTTATCAACGAATTGCTGGCGCAGCAGGCGGATGAGGCCGTTCTTGGTTTCCCAACGGGTCAGATATTCGCCGCGCCGCGCCTTCTCTTCCGGCCGGTATAGTTCGAACATGTAGTAGATCTGGCCGTGAAAGCGATACGGCCAGGTCATACGGATGATATCGCGGAACTGATACCAGCGGGAGAAGCCGGCGAATTTCTTGACCCGGCCTGCGGTCTGCCACCACCAGATCAGCAAGCGGGTGACATCGACCAAAAAGGGCGCGATCCCGATATGGGCCCAGGGATGGCCCGGATCGAGACGGGTGGAACTGATCGGCCATTCGACAAAGATGCGCCGAGCGCGGTCGCCCAAGGGTTCACGGGGCGCCTCTGCGCGCTGTACTCCACCAGGATTGTCCCCCGCCCGATCCTCGGCCCGTTTATCAGCGATCGATGCCGGTGCCAGATCGGCCTGCTCAGTCATGTTCTTCCCGTTCCTCTACCCTGCCGGCCCTGCCCTCAGCGGTCCGTCATCTCCGGCCAGGCGACAAGACGACCATCGGCTGACAGTTATCTGACGGCCCGGTAAAATCATGGCCGGATTGCAGTCCTCGCCCGCACTCGTTGCGAACCTCCATAGCAACAACAACTTTTTATTGCAATATCAATTCATTAGGGGCGTTGCGGGGACGCCCCTGCTGCGGGTCAGGACATTTGTCATGGCTCGGTCCGGAGAATTGCACAGGTCATGACGGATGCCATCGTTATAATTGCATCGACCTGGAAGCTAATTTCTCATGACATCTGACTCTCGCCGCACCGTCCTGGTGCCGATGATCATTGCGACCGCGCTTTTCATGGAAAACCTGGACTCGACGGTCCTGGCGACCGCTCTGCCATCGATCGCGCGTTCCTTCGGCACCAATCCGCTGCACCTCAACCTCGCCATCACCACCTATCTGCTCAGCCTCGCCGTCTTCATCCCGATCAGCGGCTGGTTCGCCGATCGCTGGGGTGCCCGTCACGTATTCCGGGCCGCCATCGGCGTCTTCCTGCTGGGCTCGATCCTGTGTGGCCTCAGCCAAGGCCTGTTCGGCTTTGTCGGTGCGCGCCTGCTGCAGGGTGCCGGTGGCGCCATGATGGTGCCGGTCGGCCGGCTGGTGCTGACCCGAACGGTCGAGCGCCATGAACTGGTGCGAGCCATGGCCTTCCTCACCTTTCCCGCCTTGATCGGGCCGGTGGTGGGGCCGCCGATTGGCGGCTTTCTCGTCACTTATGCGTCCTGGCGCTGGATCTTCTGGATTAACATCCCGATCGGCATCATCGGCATCATCCTGGTCAGTCTGTTCATCCGCGACACCACGGAGGTCGAGCAGCAACCCTTCGATTTCGTCGGCTTCCTGTTTTCCGGCTTCGGCTTTGCCGGGGTCATGTTCGGCATGGAATCGATCGGCCGCGGCATCATCCCCAACAGCGTCATCTTCGTGCTGCTGGCGGGCGGCTTCATCGCGCTCGCTTTGTTCGTGCGCCATGCCAGGCGGGTGCAGAACCCGGTGATCAATCTCCAGCTGCTGCGGATCGATACCTTCCGCACCGGCATCGTCGGCGGTTTCCTGTTCCGCATCGCCATCGGCGCCATGCCCTTCCTGCTGCCGCTGATGCTGCAGCTCGGTTTCGGCCTTAGCGCCTTTCAGTCCGGCTGCCTCACCTTCGCTTCGGCGGCGGGGGCCATGCTGATGAAACTGACCGCCGGTCCGATCCTGCGCCGCTTCGGCTTCCGCCAGGTGCTGCTGGTCAATGCCGTGCTCTCCAGCCTCTTCATCTTCATGATGGCCTTCTTCCGCCCGGACACGCCGGGCGTGCTGATCCTCGCCATCCTGCTGACGGGCGGCTTCTTCCGCTCGTTGCAATTCACCGGCATCAATGCCCTGACCCTGGCCGATATCCCGCGGCCGCAGCTCAGCCAGGCCACCAGCTTTTCCAGCATCGCCCAGCAATTGTCGCTGAGCTTCGGCGTCGCCGTCGGCGCGCTCTCGCTGCATCTGACCGTGGTGTGGCGCGATGCCGGTCAGATCGGGCCGGACAGCTTCATGATCTCCTTCCTGATCGTCGCCCTGATCGGGGCCGCGTCGTCGCTGACCTTTGCCGCCTTGTCGCCGGAGGCCGGCGATCTGGTGACCGGGCATAACGCCGGCGGAAATCACGCTGCGGGGCGGGCAACGCAGCCAACGGCACCGCAGGCGCAGGGAAGCCGCAAGCCCGCAGCAGAATAAGGCTTCTGGTTGCGACCTGCGTCACCTGCTTGGGGGTGTTGCGCCGAAGCCGCTTGCCGTCAGTGTGTGCCGCTAGCGCAGATAGCCATTGGCGGTGAACCATTGCACCGCATCGGCGATGGCGGCCTCCGCGGGGCGCGGCTGATAGCCGAGCTGGCGCATCGCCCGCTCGCAGGTGAAGAACATCTTCTTGCGGGCGAGGCGGACGCCGTCGCGTGTGGCAAAGGGTTCCTTGCCGCTCAGCCTGGCCCAGATCTCGGCGAAACCCGCGATCGGCATCACCACGCCATGGGGAATGCGCAAGCTGGGCGGGCGGCGGTTGCACAGCCGGGCGACGATGCCCAGGATTTCGGCCAGCGTCAGATTCTCGCTGCCGAGAATGAAACGCTCGCCGATCTTGCCCTGCTCGAAAGCCTGCAGATGGCCGATCGCGACATCGTCGACATGGACGACATTGAGGCCGGTATCGACAAAGCCGGGCATGCGGCCGGAAGCCGCATCGACCACGATCTTGCCGGTCGGCGTGGGCTTGAGATCGCGCGGTCCGATCGGCGTCGACGGATGCACGATGACGGCCGGCAGACCAGCCGCCGTGATCATCTGGCGGACCACTTTCTCCGCTTCGAATTTCGATTGCTTATAGGGGCCGATCATATCGGCGGGCGTCGCCAGGGTATCCTCGTCGGCCAGTGCGCCATCCGGCAGTAGCCCCAAAGTGGCGACACTGCTGGTATAGACGATGCGCTTCACCCCGGCCTCGCCGGCCGCCAGCATCATCTGCCGGGTGCCCTCGACATTGGCGGCGAACATGGCCGCCGGATTGGGCACCCAGAGACGATAATCCGCCGCCACATGAAACAGACTGTCGCAGCCCTTGAGCGCCGCATCCATCGACCGGCGATCGGTCAGGTCGCCGCGCAGGATCTCGATATTAAGATCGGTGAGGTTGCGCAGATCGCTGCTGGGACGGACGAAAGCGCGCACGGATTCGCCCCGCTCGAGGAGCTGTCGTACCACGGCGGAGCCGACAAAGCCGGCGGCACCCGTCACCAGAGCCGTCATTTACGCTGATCCCTTCACTGTCCCGGGGTGTTGTCCCGGGCATCGCCCCCGGGGGGCCGACCAGGTCCCCTCACGCGGCGGCACTATAACCGCAATTTCGCCAGATTCCACAGGATCAATGCCCTGGTTAACAGGATGGGAAAGGGCGATCGAGGAGCCTGTGGTCGGCACCTTAACAAGGCCAAAAAATTCCAGGATTTCAACTGCATCCGCTGACGGCGGACGCGGATGGCCGGCCTGGACATTAAGGCGCCAATGTTGTTCCTTGCAGGACCCATGACACAGCGCATACCAGATTAGACATATGTTCAGCTTGAAATCCGTGGCGACCGTCGGTGGCCTCACTTTGACCAGCCGCCTGCTCGGCTTCCTGCGCGAGACCATGATCGCCCATCAATTGGGCACCGGCCCGGTCGCGGAAGCCTTCTTCGTCGCCATGCGGCTGCCCAATCTCTTTCGCCAGATGTTTGCCGAAGGCGCCTTCAATTCCGCCTTCGTGCCGATGTTTGCCCGCCGCATCGAAGAGGAAGGCGAGGCCGGCGCCAAGCTGTTCGCCGAACGGGTCATGTCGGTGCTGCTGGTCATCCTGATCTGCGTCACCATCGGTGCGGAACTGACCATGCCCTGGCTGATGCGGGTTTTCGCACCGGGCTTCCACGAATTTCCGGAAAAGTTCCGCATCGCTATCCTGCTGACCAGCATCACCTTTCCCTATCTGCTGTTCATGTCGCTCTGCGCCCTGCAAGGCGGCATCCTTAATTCGCTGCACCGCTTCACCGCGCCGGCCGCAGCCCCCATCATGCTGAACGTCACCCTGATCGGGACCCTGCTCATCCCGACCACCTCCGACGAGCAGGCCGGCCTCATCCTGTCGATCGCCGTCACCCTTGCCGGCATCCTGCAATTCCTCTGGCTGCTGATCTCCTGCCGCCAGGCCGGCATGCAGCTTGGCCTGCGCTGGCCGCATCTGACGCCGGAAGTGAAGCGCATGATGAAGCTGATGGTGCCGGGCCTGATCGGCGGTGGCCTCAATCAGATCAACATGGCGATCGCCACCATCCTGGCGACCCTCATCCCCGGCGCGGTTTCCTATCTCTATTACGCCGACCGCCTCTATCAATTGCCGCTGGCGCTGATCGGTTCGGCGATCGGCGTTGTTCTCCTGCCCTCGCTGACCCGCGCCTTGCGCGGCGGCCAGCCGGAGCTCGCCAATCATCACCAGAACCGCGCCATCGAAATGGGCCTGTCGCTGTCCCTGCCGGCTGCCGTCGGCCTGATCGTCGCCAGCCATCCGATCATCGCGGCCGTTTATCAGCGCGGCGCCTTCACGGCCGAGGATGCCAGCAAGGTCGCCGCTGCCCTCGCGGCGGTCGCAGCGGGCTTGCCGGCTTATGTGCTGAACAAGGCCCTGGCGCCCGGTTTCCTCGCCCGCGAAGACACCATGACGCCGTTCCGTTTCGCCATGATCGGCGTCGGCGCCGATATCGTCGTCAGCCTCAGCCTGTTCCATTTCATCGGCTATGTCGGCATTGCCTGCGGCACGGCAGCGGCGGCCTGGCTGAATTCCGCCATGCTCTATTGGCGCCTGCGTAGCCAGAAAATGTTGAGTGCCGATCAGCGCCTGCAGCGCAACCTGCCACGCCTGGTTCTCAGCGCCGCCATCATGGGCATTGCGCTCTGGTTCGCCATACCGCTGATGCCGGAAGTCCTCGGTGCCGGTGGCCTCGCGCGCATTGCCGCCCTGCTGGTGCTGGTCGCCGGCGGTTGTGCCGTCTATGCCGTCGCCGTGCTGGCAACCGGCGCCATCTCGATCAGCGAGCTGCGCCAGCAATTGCGCCGCCGCGGCGGTGGTGCGGTGGCGGTCAAGGCGGAAGAGCAAAGCCATGGATGAGATCGAAACCGTCGTCATCGGCGCCGGCGTCGTCGGCCTCGCCATCGCCCGCGCTTTGGCCCAGGCCGGCCAGGAAGTGCTGGTGCTGGAAGAGGCCGCCATCATCGGCAGCGGGACCTCGTCGCGCAACAGCGAAGTCATCCATGCCGGCCTCTATTATCCGACCGGCAGTTTGAAGGCGGCGCTTTGCGTCGCCGGCCGTGACCAGCTCTATGCTTTTTGCGCGGAACATGGCGTCGAGCATCAACGGCTCGGCAAGCTGATCGTCGCCGCGGATCAGGCGCAGGAAAGCGATCTCGCCGCGATCGCCGGCCAGGCCGCCGCCAATGGCGTCAACGATCTGCGGCGGCTCACCGCGGCTGACATCAAATCACTGGAGCCTAACCTGCAGGCAACGGCGGGATTGTTTTCACCATCGACCGGCATCATCGACAGCCATGGCTATATGCTGGCGCTGCAGGGCGATGCCGAGGCCGCCGGCGCCGCCATCGCCTTCCATGCGCCGGTCGAAAGCGGCGGGATCACGCCGCAGGGTTTCGACCTGTCAGTTGGCGGTGATGCCGCGATGCAGTTACGCGCGCGCCGCCTGGTCAATGCCGCCGGCCATGGCGCCTGGCAGATTGCCCGCAAGCTCGAAGGCTATCCCGCGAACCTGATCCCGGAACAGGCTCTCGCCAAAGGCAGCTACTTCACCTTGCGCGGGCGCTCGCCCTTCAGCCATCTGGTCTATCCGGTGCCGGAACCGGGCGGGCTCGGCATTCACCTGACCCTGGATCTGGCGGGCGTGGCACGCTTTGGTCCCGATGTGGAATGGGTGGAACAGCTCGATTATGAGATCGATCCGGGCCGTGCAGCGCGTTTCTATCCGGCAATCCGTCGCTATTGGCCGGGCCTGCCGGAGGGTGCGCTGGAGCCGGCATATACCGGCATCCGCCCGAAGCTGGGCCGACCAACAAATGGCGCGCCGGATTTCCGCATTGACAGCCGGGAATTGCATGGCATTCCCGGCCTGGTGCAGCTTTTCGGTATCGAGAGTCCCGGCCTGACGGCCTCGCTGGCAATCGCCGCGCTGGTGGCGGACCGGCTGTAGCCGGTTCGCGCTGCCTTCAGTTGGCAGCAGAAGCCGGCTTGCGTTCCTGCACCATGCCGTCGATCAGGCGGCCCTGGAACAGCGAGACACCGAGCTTGCGGCCAACCTCGATCGCTTCCGGCGCATCGACGCGGCAGAAGCAGACCCGTTCGCGGCCGATCCGCTGAATGGCCGTACGGAGTTTGTCCTCCCAATTGCCGGCGACATGATCTTCCAGGCCCTGTTCCCAGATCACCTTGACCATGTCGATGCCGAGCAGCTCACGATCGATCAGCGGCAAGGCCTCATGACGCACGCCGTCGAGAATGATCTTATAGCCGAGGCCATGCAGCAGCTTCTGGGTGAAGAGGAATTCACCCGGCTCGCCCATCACCTCGACGAAGGGAAGCTCGATCGCCAGTGACCCACGATCCTTGACATTGGTCTCGGTATCGAAGTCGAGGAATTCCTGGGTCAGGATCGTCTTCAAGGTCAGATTGACGCTGGCATTGCGCAAGGTGCCGCGATAGGCGCGGTCCATCAACAGTGCCAGCATGCGCTGGTCGAAGAGGCCGGTCAGATGCTGGAACAGCCACTTGTTCGAAGTGAGATCATAGCCCGGCGTAATCAACTGGGCGAGATCGGCGGTCGAAAAGAACAGCTCGTGGAACACCGGCGATGGCGGCAAACCAGGCGCCACCACGCAA
>DATMUQ010000644.1:0-4550 GCA_035563795.1 Terriglobales bacterium
GATTGCGCCGGGTACGAATGACGAAGATCACCAGCACCTGGGTCGCCAGGCTCTCGATGAACCAGCCGGTCTGGAACACCTTCTCGCTGGCATGGAAGACGAAGAGCAGCAGGCCGAAGGTGAGGAAGTCGAACAGCGAACTGACCGGCCCCAGCAGCAGCATGAAGCGGCGGATGAAGCCGATATCCCAGTGATGCGGCGTCGCCATCATCTCCTCGTCGACCTCGTCGAGCGGGATCGGCACTTCCGAGAGATCGTAGAGCAGGTTGTTGAGCAGCACCTGCAAGGGCTGCATCGGCAGGAAGGGCAGCAGCAGGACGGCGCCGGCCATGGAGAACATATTGCCGAAATTGGAGCTGGTCCCCATCATCACGTATTTCATGATATTGCCGAAGGTGCGCCGGCCTTCGCGCACCCCCTTGGAGAGCACGCCGAGATCGCGGTCGAGCAGGATGATATCGGCGGCATCCTTGGCGACATCGACGGCGCTGTCGACCGAGATGCCGACATCGGCACTGTGCAATGACGGCGCATCGTTGATGCCATCGCCCATGAAGCCGACCACATGGCCGCGCCGCTTGAGGGCGATGAGGATGCGGTTCTTCTGCGCCGGCGTCACCCGGCAGAAGAGGTTGGTGTCCTCGACCCGGGCGCTCAAGGCCTCGTCGCTCATGGATGCGAGATCGCTGCCGGTGATGAGGCCGGTCACGGTAATGCCGAGATCGGCGCAGACATGCTGCGTCACCAGCTCGTTATCGCCGGTGAGGATCTTAGCGGCGATCCCGGCCTTGCCCAGAGCGGCGATGGTGCGGCCGGCACTCTCCTTCGGCGGGTCGAGAAAGGCGGCGAAGCCGGCGAAGACCAGTTCATTCTCGTCGCTGACATCGGCATGGTCATGGCCCGCATCGACCTCGCGCCAGGCCACGCCCAGCGCCCGGAAGCCGTCACGGCCGAGCGCATCGAAAACCGCTTTCGCCTTGGCCTGGGCACTGGCGTCGAGCGGATGCAGGTCGGTGTCGTTGCTCTCCTCATAGCGGTTGGAGAGCTTGAGCACGTCTTCCGGCGCGCCCTTGACGATCAGCAGGCGTTTGCCGTCGCGCTCGACCAGCACCGAGACGCGGCGGCGCTCGAAGCCGAAAGGGACTTCATCGAGCTTGCGCCAGCCGTCACGCGCGGCCGCCGACAGGGACGAGGGCGCATGATCCAGCACGGCATCGTCGAGCGGACTCCTGAGCCCGCTTTCGAAATGGCTGTTGAGCCAGGCGAGATCGAGCACCCGTTGGCTGGCGCCGCCCGACAAGGTCAGTTCCTTGACCAGGCGGATCTTCGCCTCGGTCAGGGTGCCGGTCTTGTCGGTGCAGAGCACATCCATGCTGCCGAGATCGTGGATCGCCGCCAGACGCTTGACGATGACCTTCTCCTTCGCCATGCGCAGCGCCCCCTGGGCCAGGGTCACCGAGACGATCATCGGGAGCAATTCCGGCGTCAGGCCGACGGCAAGCGCCAGAGCGAAGAGGAAGCTCTCCAGCAGCGGCCGGTGGAAAGCGAGGTTGATCAGCAACACGAAGAGGACGAGGAGCCCGGTGATGCGCACGATCAGCAGGCCGAAGCCATAGGTGCCCTGTTCCAGGGCGGCCGGCGGCGGGGTGTGGCGCAGGCTGCTGCTGATCTCACCGAGCTGCGTCTCCTTGCCCGTGGCGCAGACCAGCAGCCGGGCAGCACCGCTGACCACCGAGGTTCCCATGAAGGCGGCATTCGTCGCCTCGGCGATGGCGCTGACGGCCAGGCCATCGGCGGCGGGCTGCTTCTCGGTCGGATAAGATTCACCGGTCAGCAATGCCTCATTGACGAAGAAGTCACGCGCTTCGATCACCCGCCCATCGGCGGGCACCAGATCGCCCGCTGCCAGCAGGACCACATCGCCCGGCACGATCTCGGCGGCGGAGAGGGTGACCTTCTCGCCGTCGCGCAGGACCTGTTCGCGCAGCGAAACCGAGACGCGCAGCTTCTCCGCTGCCTGTTCGGCGCGGAATTCCTGCAGGCTGTCGAGCAGGACACTGATGGCGACGATGACGGAGATGATGACACAACTGCTGACATCGCCGGTGGCGGCCGAAATCGCCGCGGCGGCTAGCAGGATGAGGACCAGCGGATTGCGGAAGCGGCTGAGGAATTTACGCAGCAGCGAGAAATGCGCCTTGGCTTCCAGCCGGTTCGGTCCATAGAGCTGCAGCCGCTCAGCCGCCTGGACGGTACTCAATCCGCCGGCACTGTCACCTGAAAGGCCGAGGCGGCTGGCCACGGTATCGGCCGGCCATTGCCAGAACGGATTGCCGGAATCCTCGCCTGCCATCGCTTGCACCGCTGCTGTTGCGCCCGTCTATGGGCTCGGCGGCGACGCTACCGGGTTGCAAGCGGGACCGCCTTGCGCTGGATCAACTGCGCAAGAGGGCCAGATGGCGTGAGGTCAGATGGCGTCAACCGCGGGGCGCGAAGATCCGCTGCTCGCCGGCAACGTCGCGCAGGGAGTGGACGCCGAGATCGCGCAGCTCGACCGCGGCATCGGCGGCAAAATCGGTGGAGATGAGGATCGTCTCGCCGAGCTTCTTGGTCAGTTCCTGCAATCTGGCGGCGCGGTTGACGGCGGGGCCGATGACGGTGAAATCGAGGCGGGTGGCGGCGCCGATATTGCCATAGGCGACTTCGCCCACATGCAGGCCGAGGCCGAAATGCAGGCTGCGCTGGCCCTCGGCCTCGCGGTTCGCATTGAGCTTGTCGATTGCCGTCCGGAAGGCGGTGGCAGCGGCGAAGGCCTGGCGGCAGGCGCCTTGCCGGCCGCCGTGATCGCTGGCAGCGAAACTGGCGAGCACGGAATCGCCGATGAATTTCAGCACCTCGCCGCCATGCTCCTCGATCACCTGCACCATCGGCCCCAGCCAGGCATTGAGCGCGCCGATCACCTCGGCGATCGGTGCCTGTTCGGAATAGCGGGTGAAGCCGCGGAGATCGGTGAGCCAGATCGCCGCCTCGATATAATCGATCTGGCCGAGCTCGATCTGGCCATCGGTGATGCGCCGGCCGCTGCGATGGCCGATATAGGTGTCGAGGAGATCGATGGTCATGCGTCGCAGGACGTGACGCTCGGCATAGGGGCTGAAGAGCCTGGTGGCCTGATACAGGGCCGTGATCTCATCCTCGGTGAAGCCGCCCGCCCGCTGGGTGGCGAAAGAGGTCACGGCGGTACGCTGCTTGTCGAAGAAGGGCAGGGGGAACATGACATAATCGGTGGCACCCTGCTGGCGCAGTTCTTCCAGCAGCTCCATGCTCTGCGGTCCGTCCTCCAGCGATTTGCGGAATGGCTGGTCGGTGGTATCGACCACCCAGGTGGGGCTATTGGTGTAGATCTCCTGCCCCAGCACTTCGCTGCGCTTGCGTTCGCGCGTCGCCAGTTGCTCATCGAGCCAGATCAGCATCCAGCCGGATTCCTCCGGATGTAGGACTTCGAGGCCCAGTTGGGCGCGCCAGATCGGCAAGCCGCGCTGGGTGAGCTCGCGGCTGAAGGCCGGGAACAGCTTTTCCAAAGCGGGTGATTCCGCCACCAGCGCCACCAGCCGCTGTCCAAGCCCTGCCAGAAGATCCTGGCCTGCCAAAAGATCCTGCTCGCTCATTGCCGCTCCGTCGCGCGCGGAGGCTACCCGCGCCACATCAACCCAGTCCCTGAAGGTGGCAGGTCGGTTCCGGCCTGTCGATGGCGATTTGTAGAGACCTGAGCCGGGGAGTTTGGCTGCGTGGCGGCGGCTCAGCGCTCTTTTTCCGGATCCAACTGATCGGAATAAGGTTCGCGGCCGCCATAATCCTCGATGCTGAGAAACTGTTCCACGCTGTCGCTGCCGAAGCTCAGCGGGAAGATGCCGAATTCGTAGATGAAGAAATCGCCGTCGCGGGTCGGGCTCTTGATGCTGCCATAGACCGGGCAGCGACGCTCATAAGCGAGCCGGTAATAGCCATGCCAGTCATCCGGCAGATCGGGACGCAGGATCTCGTCGAGATAGCGCCCGGTGAAATCGAAAGCGGACACCCGGCAGACGGTGGTGCCGACCAGGCGATAGCGCAGGCGGAACGGCGCTGGTTCGATCTCGACGATCATCAGATTGGCCAGTACCTGCTTGAGGTCAGCCGGATCGAAATCGCTGCGGCAAGGCAAGATGCGTCCCGCGCGTTTCTGGTCCCATATCCGATGCAGCTGTTTGACCAGCGGCATCGTCACACGATCTAATTCCAGCCAACAGGGCATGCTATGTTGTGCAACTCGTCATCGATGAGCAAAAGTCGGTAGAGCAATTGACTTGGCATCAAGGCCCTGCATCAAAGTAAGCCGGTCAAATCGTTCAAGGAACCCACCATCTGTTGGCTTCCTCACACTATAGAGTTAATAGTGGCAAAGATTATGGTCCCAACCGCATATCATCGAATGCAGGCTGGCCCTTGGTTCAACAATCGCACGGGATCTGGTGGCTGGTGCGCGATAGAAGCCGGCACGGATCGACTCT
>DATMUQ010000645.1:0-9230 GCA_035563795.1 Terriglobales bacterium
GCGTCACCTTGCCGTGCAGATCCGCCGCCGGGTCGCCATCGAAAGTCACTTTGGGTGCGGTGGCGGTGAGGCCGATGACGGTCTTCTGACCGGTCGGCAGGATCTGGGCTTTGATGTCGCCCAGCGCCAAGGACAAGCTGACCGGGTCGGTGAGCTTATGATTCTGGTCATCGTCTGCCAGCGCCCAGGAAAACTGGCTGTCAGTCGGCTGGATCGCCAGGGTGAGCAGGCTGGGGAAGGTAACCGGCGCGCCGCTCACATCGAGCAGCGTCAGTTTGCCGGCTTCGGTTGGCGAAACCAGCAGCTTGGCGCCATCATATTGGGCATGCAGCTTCAGTGATGCGGTCGGCTCCTTGAGCGTGATGCCGCCAAGCGGCAGCGATTGATCGCGCATGTCGAGGGCGAAGTCGCCGGTCACCTGCGGCTGCTGGCGCAGATCGATGGTGCCGCTGCCATTGCTGACGGTGCCGGTGAAGCTGCTCGACGGGCCGCCCTTGAGGTCGACGGCGAAGTCACGGAAGACGAAGGTCTTTGGCGTCGCTTGCGGCGGCATTGCTTCGTCACCGGCGGCCTGCAGGGTGGTAACGACATGGAGATCGACCGGTGCCGGCAATTGCGGCAGGGCAATGCCCTGGGCTGAGAGATCGACCTGCACGCGGGGGCCCGGTGTGTCGCTGTTGCCGGCGCCGAGCGACGCCTGGAAGCTGATCAAGCCCGCTTTCGGCGCCACCGCCGGCAGCAGCTGCCAGAGCTGCGATTGCGGCATGATGGTGGCTTGGAGCTGTCCTTCCGGTGCCATCTGCGACAGGACGTTGCGGATCGTCGCTGTCGTCGACATATGGGCGCCGCCATTGGGCTCAGTCCAATTGAGATTGGTGAACAACGTGTCCTTGTCATAGGTCGCCATCCCCTGGATGCGCTGCTGGCCGACCGGTGTATCGAGCAGAATGGCGAGATGATGCAGGATGACGATTGGCAAAGCCGGTGTGCCGGCGCCCTGGTCATGTCTGATCGGGCGGATCAGGCGACCCAGGCTGCCCAATTGCAGATGGCCATTATAGCCGATATGCAAGGTGGCATCGCCGATTTCGATATGCTGCAGAACGGGCGTTGAGAGGCCGTCGAGCGCGTAATCGACGCGGATGTCCTTGAACACCGCCTCGTCGTGATCACCCAGCCGGAACTCAGAGAGTTGCACGCTGTCGAGGTCGATATTGGTGACGGCGACGGCGGCACCAAGCTTGAATTGCCGATGCAGATAGCTTTCGGCAAGCCATCCCGTCAGGCTGCCGCGCCAATTCCAGGCGACTGCAATACCGGCAATGATGACCGCTAAAATGGCAATCAGCCAGAACCGCTTCGCACGGCCTCGCTCAGCTACTGACATTATCAAAA
This sequence comes from Terriglobales bacterium, assembly GCA_035563795.1. GTDB lineage: Bacteria > Pseudomonadota > Alphaproteobacteria > Dongiales > Dongiaceae > Dongia_B. The sequence continues at coordinate 1,396 of DATMUQ010000645.1, forward strand.
TCCCCAGACGTGCCCGGAGTTTAGCGGCTGTTTTGCGATTGTAAAAGGCGCTTGCGGCAGGGAGCGGTGGTGGCCAGGATGCTGGCGAAGGTGCCAGGCGGATGTGAAGGGTCATGACGGCGAGTGAGGCGACAAGCGAGATACGGCGGCATGGCTGCGGCGGATCCGATCGGGTTGCCAGGGTGCTGCAAGCATGTCCACCCGGAGGCCTGCCACGCTTTGCGTGTATCGCCGCTGCGCTTCTTGGCATCATCGGCTGCCTGTTGGCTACGCCCGTGCCTGCGCTTGCACAACAGGAGGCCCCCGCCTTGCGGCAGGTAACCTGCTGGTTCCAGGTGCCGGCGCCACAGGCAGCCAAATGCTACCGGTTACGGGTACCCGAACGGCGTCTGGGTGCGGGCGCGGCTAACCAGAACGGTAGCTCCAGCCCGGAAGGCGCATCCGCCCAGGGTAATAGCAATGGTGCAACCGGGCGGCCTGTTGCCGGCAAGGTCGCTGGTGATGCGGCATCGGCCCCGGTGCGGGCTCCGGTCATGCTGGACTTGCCGGTGGTGGTGATCTCCACGCCAAAGGACCGGCAGCATGAAGATCCCGTCGTCTACATTTCCGGCGGGCCGGGGGATGGCGATTGGCTGGATGCCGATCGCATCGGCTATTGGTGGGACTTTCTCGCCACCAATCCCTGGCTGCGGCATCGCGATCTCATTCTGTTCGATCAGCGTGGCGTCGGCATGACGGAGCCGCGTATCGACTGTCCGGAGCTGGAAGCGATTGAACTTCCCAGTCTCGCTTTCGGCAACGATCATAAAGGCGCCCTGGAACAGTCGCGCAAGGTGACGCAGGCCTGTCTCGCCCGGGTGATCGCCGCAGGGCAGGATCCCGCGGCCTATACCACCGAAGCCAGTGCGGATGACCTGCATGATCTCTTTGCCGGCCTCGGCATACCGCGCTGGAACATCTATGGGCTTTCCTACGGAACCCGCCTGGCACTGACCTATATGCGCCTGCATCCCGAGGACATTCGCAGCGCCATTCTCGATTCCGTCTATCCGCCGGCGGTACATTTCCTGGAGGATGATGCGGCCCGCACCGACCGCGCTTTCCAGCTGATCTTCGACGCTTGCGCGGGCGATCGAGACTGCCGGCGCTGGTATCCCGATCTCGCCCCACGGCTGCAGGCCCTGGTCGATCGGCTGAACCAGACGCCGCTTCAGATGCATCATGCCGATCCCGATGGCGGCGCCGAGCTCAAATTCCCGCTGACGGGGGAGACGCTGCTGACGCATCTCTTCTTTAATCTGTATAACCGGGACGATATCGAGCGCGTGCCGCAGATCATCGATATTTTCGACCGCAAACTGGCCGGCCCGATCGGCCGAGAGATTGATCTGCTGATTGCCGAGTTGCATGACCGTCCCGACTGGGGCGATGCCATGGCACTCACCATCGATTGCCTGGAAGACATGCCGTTCAACGATCCGGCCAAGGTGCAGGCGAATTATGCGGCCTCGCACCTGCTGCACAGTTTTGCCGATGCCGATCCCGCGGCAAATTGCCCTGCCTGGATCCAGGCGCCGCCGGTCGCCGCCATGGGCCGGCCGGTCGACAGTGCCGTGCCCGGCCTCGTTCTTGCCGGCAGCAATGACCCAGTCACGCCGCCCAGTTATGCGCTAGCGGCGGCAAGCCATCTGTCGCATGGCTTCTACGTGGAGTTTCCCGCCATCGGCCATGACGTCTTGGGGAATTCGGTCTGCGCCGGGCGCGTCGCCGAGGCATTCCTCAACAGCCCGGATCAGCCGCCGGCCGATCCGTGCCAGAAAGTACCGCGACCGTTGGTCTTCGCGCCACCGGTCACGCCTTGATCCCGTGATCTAATCCGATCGTCAGAAGAAGGTGAGGGCGACCACCGCCAGCAGGATGACGACGACGATGCCGCCAAGGAAGATGAGCTGGCGATTGTTGCTGAAATCCTCTTCGGCGACGGGTGCGGCCTCCGCCTGATCATGGCCGTGCCCGTGCGCGCCATGATCATGACTGGTTGCATGGCCGTGATCCGCATGGCTCGCACCTGCATGTGCGACCTCCGCCGTCGGGGCGAGTTGCTCCAGTGCCGTTTCAAGCGAGACCGCCGGCGCCGCCTGCTGGCTGACCCGCGCCGCAAAGGCGGCAAAGAATTCGTCGGCCATTTTCTTGGCGCTGCCTTCTACCAGGCGGGAGCCGATCTGTGCCAATTTGCCGCCGATCTGTGCCGCAGCGGTGTATTTCAGCAGGGTCGACTTGCCGCCGTCCTGCGGTTCCAGTGCGACTTTCGCACCGCCTTTGGCAAAGCCGGCAGCGCCGCCCTGGCCTTCGCCGGTGATGGTGTAGCCGTTGGGCGGGTCGATATCGCTGAGCGTCACTTTGCCACCGAAGCCGGCCTTGACCGGCCCGATCTTGGCGGTTACGCGGGCGGTGAATTCGTTTTCCCCTGAGCGGACCAGTTCGTCGCAGCCGGCAATGCAGGATTTCAGGATTTCCGGGTCATTCAACGCGGCCCAGACCGCGTCACGCGGCGCTGCGATCAGATACTCGCCCGTCATATCCATTGCGGAAGCTCCCCCTTGCCCGAAGCGACGTTGAACCGGCAGTCCATCCGCTGCCGCTCGAACCGTCATCCAACGGAGGTCTTGACTTAAAGTCAAGCGCAGCCGAAGTTTCCTCCATGACCCAATTCCTCTCCAGATCCCTGGCTTTCTTGCGCCCGCTGGCCGGCCTGTTTCTGGTTTTGGTCCTGTTGGGGCAGAGCGTTGCGGCTCAGGCCTTGCCGCGGGATATCGTCGTCATTCGCACCAATGGCGGCAATCATCGCTTCAATGTGGAACTGGCGGTGACGGAGGAGGAACGGGCAAAGGGGCTGATGTTCCGCCAGGAACTGGATCCCGATGCCGGCATGCTGTTTCTCTATAATCAGGACCAGGCGGTCACCTTCTGGATGAAGGACACGCCTTTGCCGCTCGACATGATCTTCATCGCCTCTGACGGCAAGATCACGCAGATCGTGCGGCATGCCGAACCCTATTCGGAAAATCTCATCCCCTCGAACACCTATATCCGCGGTGTCCTGGAGGTGATTGCCGGCACAGCCGATCGCTACAATATCGCGCCCGGCGACCACGTCGATTATGGCAAGTTCAAAATGCCGGGTGCTGCCAGCGCCAAAATCCCCGGTCAGTAACAGACCGCCGGGTCAATCAACGTAACCAAGTCATATGACGTAGAGCTGATGCGGCGCGGCCGAATGCCTGCCGCCGATCGGCTTCAGACCCCGGCTTCGCTCGGATGCGTGATGCGCTTGTACTGCACCCCGGATTCAAGAGCGCTCTGCGCGACAGTCTTCCGGCGGCTGGTATCGCTGACGCAGAAGATATGTGCGTAGGGGGTACCATCGATCCCGTTGAAGATGGAGGCCACTTCCCAAACCAAGAGGGACATTTCGGCATTCTGATAGCGCGCCCCAACGGTGACACGCGCCTGTTTCCGGCGGGAAAATATCCCAAGCATGCATTTATCCAATTCAACGGCGGATTCGCCCGACGAGCGAACCACGTATGAGATACCACATCCGCTTTGTCGGGGACAAGATTCTGCGCAACGCCCTGGACAGGTGGGCAAGAACCCCAGTTATTCAACCAGCGCGGGTTAGGATGGGACGGTCATATAGCCGTCATTTTTGGCGTTTCTCGGGCCGGCACACGGTAAAGCGGCGGGAGAGATGGCGGTTGCCCCGGCGGACAGACTTGTGCTGTTCACCGGGGCAATCGCGCATCAGTTTATGCCTGGCTAGGCGTTGCGCAGGTACCAGGCATAGTCGAGTTCAGTGACACGGCTGAAGAAACGATCCTGTTCCGCCCGCTTCACCGCGGTGAAGACATGGTGGAAGCGCGGGCCGAAATAGTCCTTCATCCGCTCCGATTTCTCGAACAGGTCCAAAGCGGCGAACCAGTTGGTCGGCAGTTTGGAGCCGCTTTCCTGGGCATGGGCATAGCCATTGCCGACCACTGCCGGACCGGGCTTGAGACGGTGGGTAAGGCCGTAATGGATACCTGACAGCAAGGCTGCCACCGCCAGATAGGGGTTGGCATCGGCACCGCAGACACGGTGTTCGACATGGCGCGTATGGGCCGGGCCGGCCGGCACGCGGAAGCTGACCGTGCGGTTGTTGACGCCCCAGGTCGGCGCCACCGGGGCATAGGAATTGGCCCGGAAACGGCGATAGGAATTGGCATTCGGAGCGAAGACCGCCATCGAATCTTCCAGCATCGCCATCATGCCGCCGACCGCGAAGCGCAGCAGCTCGCTGCCTTCCGGATCATCGCTGCCGAAGGCGTTGGTGCCCTTTTCGTCGGCCAGGCTGACATGGAGATGCATGCCGCTGCCGGCGATGTCGTTATGCGGCTTCGCCATGAAGGTGGCTTCGAAGCCGTGCTGCACGGCAACGCCCTTCACCAGCCGCTTGTAGAGGATGGCATCGTCACAGGCCCGGACGGCATCCGGCCGATGGCGCAGACCGAGCTCCATCTGGCCCTGGGCATATTCCGAGATCGAGGATTCCAGCGGCAGCCCAACCTGGTCGCCGGCCGCATAGATGTCGCGGAAGAACGGCGAGAAATCGTCCAGTTCCCGCAGGCCATAGACCTGGATGTCATGCTGGCGATGGTTGGTGACGGGGCCAATCGGCGGCTGCTTGCCGCCCTGCGGCGCCGATTCACGGTCGACCAGGAAGAATTCCATCTCGCAGGCGATGACCGGCGTCAGCTTGAATTCCTTGAAGCGGTCGACGACGCCCTGCAGCACGTGGCGCGGATCGAAATTGCAGCGCGTGCCGTCGAGCTCATACATCGTCAGCATGACCTGCGCATAATCCGGGCCGAGCCAGGGGGCGCGGGTCAGGGTGCCGGGGACGGGACGGCCGAGACGGTCGGCATCGCCGTCGCTCCAGACCAGGCCGGATTCCTCGACATCTTCGCCGGTGATATCGAGGCCACCCATGGTGCCGGGCAGGAAGCGGCCGTATTCATAGATCGGCCGCAGGTCGCGCCGCAGCAGATTCTTGCCGCGCGGCACGCCGGATTGATTGGTCCAGAAGATTTGCACGAAGCGGATATCTGGATTCTGCGCCAGAAAATCATCGCATTCGCGCAAATCGGCAATTTCCGGGCGGGCGGTTCCCTGACCTGAATGACTGTCGTTCAATTTCCCTCACCTCAATTATATGTCGGCTGTTATTGCGATCGCGCGCTGGCGATCGGGTCGGTCACTTGACCAGTTCATCCAGGCAGCCGCCAACGGTTGCCACCAGATGATCCACTTGCGCGCCGGTGGTCGACGGACAGACCAGCGTCATGTTGTGGAACGGGGCGATGATCAGGCCCCGGTTGAGCAGGAACAGATGCAGTGCCAGTTCCAGCTTGTGATGCATCGCCGCCTGCGCCTCGGTGCCGTTGCGCGGCCGGTCGGCGGTGCAGACGAATTCGGCGCGGGCGCCGACATTGGAGACATGCCAAGGCAGGTTGCGCTTGTTGATCTCGGCCTCGATGCCACGTGCCAACTTCTCGGAGAGCGGCAGCATGTGCTCATAGGCTTCGGGCGTCATGACCTCTTCGAGATTGGCGCGCATCGCCCGCAGTGCCATGGCATTGGCGCTGAGCGTGGTGCCCATGCCGCTATAGCCAGGGCCGGCATCGATCTCGGCCTGCTTCATCTTCGCGGCCATTTCAGCGGTTGCGCCATAGACCGAGCAGGGGATGCCGCCGGCAATCGGCTTGCCGATGGTGAGGAAATCCGGTTCCAGGCCGTGGCTGCGGGTATAGCCGCCATAGCCGGTGGAGATGGTATGCGTCTCGTCGATGACGAGCAGTGTTCCATATTTGCGAGTGAGTGTGCGCAGGGCCTCGAGATAGCCCGGCTGCGGCAGTACCATGCCGATATTGGTCAAGGCCGGCTCGGTGATGACACAGGCGACGTCGCGGTCGGCGAGGGCCGCTTCCAGGGCGGCGACATCGTTGAACTCGACGATCTTGGTGTGGTCGCGCATGTCATAGACTTGGCCGATCAGGCCCGGCCGGTGAATCGTCTTGCCGTCCTTCATGCGCACGAAGGTGTCGTCGCAGGAGCCGTGATAGCAGCCGTTGAAGACCAGGATCTTGTCGCGCTTGGTGATGCCGCGGCACCAGCGGATGACGAAGCGGTTGGCATCGGTTGCCGTAGTCGCGACCTGCCAGATCGGCAGGCCGAACTTGTGCTCCAGCAACTCGCCGACCGCGACGATGTCTTCCGTCGGCAGCATATAAGTGAGGCCGTGGCGCGCCTGCTCGGCGATGGCGGCGGCGACCGGTGCCGGCGAATGGCCGAACATCGAACCGGTATCACCGAGGCAGAAGTCATCGTAGTTGTGGCCGTCCACATCGGTCAGCGTCGCGCCGAAAGCGTCAGCGACGAAGAGCGGGAAGGGCGTCGACCAGTCGAGCATCCAATGCATCGGCACGCCGTGATGCCAGTTGGCGGCGGCGGCTTCCGCCAGTTGCTTGGATTTCGGATTGCGCTGGGCGTAGAGATTGCGTTCACGGTCAATCATTGACGCCACGCGTTCCATCGGCACGCCGGCTTCTATCGAGGCCATTTTACAGTTACTCCTAAAAGAAGACTGATATTGATAGCGACTGCCCGGAGGCGCATCAAGGGGCGCGCCGACAGCAGCAGGGCAGCATTAATGCAGGGCTGGCGCTGCGTTTGTTTGGCTTGTCCAAACTTGGAAAATATGGTGGTGACAAGATTTGCGGTATCGGCAGCTGCGTGTTGCAACTGCTCAGTCGATAAGTAAGAAGGGGATGGATAGGAATGACGGATTATTCGGGTCAGGTTGCGCTGGTGACGGGTGCCGGCAGCGCCGATGGGATCGGCTTTGCGGCGGCCAAGGCATTGGCGGCCGGCGGCGCCAAAGTAGCGATTACCTCAACCACCAACCGGATCGAGACGCGTCTCGATGAGCTCGATGCTGAGCCGGCGAATAAGTTCGCGCTGACCGCCGACCTGACCAAGGAGCGCCAGGTCGACCGCCTGATCGCGCGTGTCCTGAAGCATTTCGGTCGCATCGACATCCTGATCAACAATGCCGGCATGATCCAGAGCGGCGAACGTGCCAAGGCCTCGCGCGTGCAGGAGATCACCACCGATGAGTGGAAGCGGGCGATCGATATCAATCTCAATACCTGTTTCTATGTGACCCGCAGCGTGCTGCCGCAGATGCTGCGCCAGCGTTTCGGCCGGGTGGTGAACATCGCCTCGGTGACCGGGCCGGTTGTCACGTTCGAGCGCAGCGCTGCCTATAGCGCCGCCAAGGCCGCCATGGTCGGCTACACCCGGGCTGCCGCACTTGAAGTCGGCAAGCGCGGTGTCACGGTCAATGCCGTGGCACCGGGTTGGATCCAAACCGCATCATCATCGAAGATGGAAATCGCCGCCGGCCATCGCACGCCGGCCGGCCGTCCTGGCCGGGCCGAGGAAGTGGCGGCGGTTGCCGCCTTCCTGGCAAGCCGTGCGGCAAGCTATGTCACCGGCCAGATGATCATCGTCGATGGCGGCAATACCATCCAGGAGCATAAAGGCTGAAAGCTGGCATAGCGGCCGGCGCGGGGTGCGGGTGACGCCGGGGTGGCGCATCCGCGCCGTTCGCGCTATCGATCTGTTGCGCCTTGCGGCGCGGTCACAAAGTTAGAGATCATGGAGTACGGAAGATGACGGCAGCCGCGACCTGGGCGGGTAAAACGGTTCTCGTGACGGGCGGCAGCGGCGGCCTC
>DATMUQ010000646.1:0-4204 GCA_035563795.1 Terriglobales bacterium
TTCAGCGTGTAGGTGAAGACGTCGTCATGGCCACCGCCACCCTTGGTGAAGTCGCGGGTATAGGTGTAGCTGCCATCCGCGCTGATCGTCAGCGAGCCGTAGGCTCCCTGGATCACCGTGTTGCTGCTGACCGCCGTGTCCACACCGGTGCCATGGGCCGAGGACACAACCGCGCCGTCCGCACCCTTGGTGTCGGCACCCGTGGCACTGTCCTCGCCCGAGGCGGTGATCACATTGCCGCCGGTCGAGGTCGTACCCGAGGCCAGCGTGTCGCTGTCCGCATTGGCATGCGGCACGTCGTCGACGATCGCAATCACCAGGCTCGAGGCCGGGTTGGTGTCGCCGTCGATATCCGTCACCACCACCGCGAAGCTGTCGGTCGTGTTATCGCCAGAGGTGTTGTGGGTCAGCGTATAGGTGTAGCCAAGCGCACCCGTCGCCGGGTTCCAGCTGGTGATCTGCAACGTCCCTTCCGACGTTACGATCGGCGCGGTCAAAGCCGGAATGAGGAGGTTCACGTAAACGCCGCCGACATTGATTGCCAGGACGCCATCAACCGAATTTACCGTGATGGTGCCATGCGCCACGTTCGAGGTGCCGTCATGCAGCGTGCCGTTCGGCTGCAGACCAGCTTCCAGCACTTCGGTCGAACCCAGCACGTTCGGCGAGGGCTCGGTCACATTCGGCGTACCATCGCCGATATGGATCGTCAGCGTCGTCGTCGAGGTATCTCCGTCGCCGTCCTTCAGCGTGTAATGGAAAACGTCATCCACGCCGCCCGGCGTCGTCGGATAGCGGTTATAGGTGTAGGAACCATCGGCGTTGATCGTCAGCGTGCCGTAGAGACCGATAACAGTCGTGCCGCTGTTACCCGAGACACCCACCGGGATCGGCACGGCACCATAGACCGAGGAGACCGACGCACCATCCGCACCCTTCACATCGGCGCCGGACGCCTTGTCTTCGCCGGCCGCCGTGATCACGTTGCCGATGACCGATGGCGTGCCCGAAGCGAGCGTATTTTCATCGGCATTCGCCGTCGGAACATCGTCGATGACCTTCACCGTGACCGGGCTGGTCGCGGTGTCGCCATCGATATCCGTCACCACCACACCGATATTGCCGACCGAGACGGTCTGCGCACCGTTGCCGGTCGGGTCGATCAGATTGTCGAGCAGGGTCACCGCAACATCGACACTGCCGGTATCACCCGCTGCCGGCAGGTTGGCATTGACGAGATCAAGCTCGATCGCCGCCGGGCCATTGGCACTGCCGATATGGCCGACGATCTGGGTATCGCTGACGCGCACCCAGAAGAGATCCTGAACGGAGTTGCCGTTCACATCGACGACGAGATGGGTGAGGTCGCCCGAGAAGGCGGCCGAGACGACATTGTCCGAGCCGGCCTTGATGGTCAGATGGCCATGTGCAAACTCGTCATTCGACGACGGGTTGGAGCCATCGCTCAGCGCCGCCTCATTGACGGTCAGGGCCAGCGGGCGGTTGTCCGGGCCATTGATTTGCGGCCCCTCGCCATCCGTCACCGTGATGGTCAGGGTCGTGGTCGAGGTATCCCCATCCGCGTCCTTGATCGTGTAGCTGAAAGTGTCGGTGACGCCGTTCGCGTTATTCAGGTTCTTGTTGGCGGTATAGGTGTAGTCGCCATCGGCCGACATGGTCAGCGTGCCATAGAGGCCGGTGACGATGAAGCCGCCCGAACCGTCGCTGACGGTCGACTGGCCGGTGACATTGGACACCGTGATCGGGGTGTCGGCGCCGGCGCTGTCCTTGACGCCGTCGGTCGCATTGGCGTCACCGCCGGCATGATCGACACCGGTGATGACATTGCCGGTTGCGATCTGGCCTTCGACCGTGCTGTCGACATCCGCGACCGCCTGGGGGCCGTCATCGGCAAAGCTGACATGGCCGCCGAGATCAAGGGTCCGGCTCGAGGTCGCCGTGTCGCCATCGTAATCGGTCGCCGTCGCTGTCGCCGTGATGCCAATCAGGCCGCCCGCCAGCGAAATGATCTGATTGCTGTAATCGGACGAAGCACTGTCTGACGGCAGGTGATCGAGCTCATGATACTGGGTCAGGCTGGCCTGGCCGGTATTGCTGTCGATCGACAGGGTGAAGACGACAACGCCGCCGGGCGAGGTCGTACCACTTACAATGCCGGTGGTCGTATCGAGTGACAGCATGATGTGCTGGCCACCGCTGGTCAGGCCGCTATCGGTCGGTCCGGAGAGCAGGGTCAGCGCGTAGGTCGTGGTGGTGTGACCCGGCTGATCTGCGCCGTAATTCGGGGTAGCATTGAACAGCGTGCTGAAATCCTGCGTCACCGTTTCGTGGCCGCCATTGACCGTGCTTGCATCATGGGTCAAGAGGGTCGGCTCGATGGCGTTGGTGAAGTTCACCGTCACCGAGGGGCCGTCATCGGCGAAGCTGACATGGCCGCCGAGATCGACCGTCTGGCTGTCGGTCGCGGTGTCGCCGTCGTAATCCGTCGCCGTGGCCGTCGCCGTCACGCCGACCAGGTTGCCGGCCAGCGACGCCAGCTGGCTATCGTAGTTCGAGCTGTCGCCCGGCCCGGCATGATCGATCTCGTGATACTGCGTCAGGCTGACCTGGCCGGTATTGCTGTCGATCGACAGCGTGAAGACGGTCTCGCCACCCGGCGTGGTCGTGCCGCTGACGACCCCGTTCGAGATCGACAGCAGGATATGTTCGCCATCGCTGGTCAGGCCGCTATCTGTCGGCCCGGAGAGCAGGGTCAGCCCATAGCTCACCACGGTATTGCCGGGCGTATCAGCGCCGTAATTATGCGTGATGTTGAACAGCGTGCTGAAATCCTGCGTCACAGTCTCGGAGCCGCCATTGACGGTCTTCGCGTCATGCGTCAGCAGGTCCGGTTCTGTCGCTTCGGTCAACGTCACCGTCACCGAGGGACCGTCATCGGCGAAATTCACATTACCGCCGAGATCGATGGTCTTGCTGGCCGTCGCCGAATCGCCGTCGACGTCAGTCACCGTGACGGTCGAGGTCAAGCTGACAAGATTGTCGCCCAGGGTCGCCAGCTCGCTGTCGTAATTGGAGCTGTCGCCGGGGCCGGCATGATCGATCTGCTGGTACTGGGTCAGCGTGACGACGCCGTTACCGTCGACCGAGAGGCTGAAAACGGTATTGTCACCGGTGATGCCTTCCGGGGTCGCCGAGGTCGAACCGACGATCGTGCCGTTCTGGTCGAAGAGATAGATGTGCTGACCGTCGCTGGAGAGGCCACTATCGCTGCCGGCAGCGACGGAAAGGCCCAGCGCATAGGTCTGGACAGTGGTCGCCGGGAGATCGACGCCGGCATGGATGTTGGTGTGAAAGACGCCGCTGAAATCCGCGGTCGAGGTATCGTAAGCCGAACCGATCGTATTGGCGTCATGCGTCAGCAGGGTGACATCGGCGTCGCTCGACACGCACATCGACACCGAGGGCGCGTCATCGATGATCGAGACTTCCAGCGGCGCGTCCACATGGTCACCGTCGTAATCGGTGGCGCGGAAATGGAACAGCTGCTGGTTGTCGCTGGTCAGAATATCCAGCGCGTCATTGGCATCGGTGGGGTCCTGATTGTCGACCTGGTGATACTGGACCAGCGTCAACTCACCGGTCTGCGGATCGAGATGCAGTTCGAAGACCGGAATGCCGCCATTGGCTTCGGCCACGGCCGCGGTCTCGATACCCTCGGTCGGTACCTTGCCGCCGTCCTGCGGGGCTTCGGAAATACCGATGATGGTATTGGCGTCCAGCTGATAGGCATAGACGTGCAGCGTCTCGATGGTGCCGTCGGCATCCTTATAGGAGATGGTCACATTGGTCAGCTGCTTGTCGGTCACCGTATTCTCGGTGGTCGCACCATTGCCGACTTGCATGTAGAGCTCAAAGGCGCTCGAATTGGCGCTGCCATCATGGCCGAAGAGAGTCTGACCGGCCTGGGAATTGCCCTGGGCCTTGCCGTCGGCGCCGAAGCTGACATCGAGGCAGACGCTGGCAACACCAAGCGGCTTGACGCAGAACTCGCCTTCCGAGACGAACTTCGGGTCGATATTGGAAAGGACATTCTGCTGATAGAGCAGCAGCTGATTGGCGTCCGAGTTGAAATTGCTGTCGGAGGGATCCGTCACCGCTTGCTGGCTGACGATGCTGGTGATCT
>DATMUQ010000647.1:0-2454 GCA_035563795.1 Terriglobales bacterium
CGGCTAGCGCCTTTCGATCCGATCCTTAGGCCGGCAAACCGCGTGGCAGGGTGATGAGGACGCGCAAGCCGCCTGTTGCCCGGTTGATCAAGGCGATCTCACCGCCATGGGCGAGAATGACGTTGCGGGCGATGGAGAGGCCGAGGCCGGATCCGACCGGCTCACCACCATTCGTCCCTGCTGGAGCCGTTTCATCATCGCTTGCCTTGGGCCGCCCATGGGGGGCGGCGCCGCGCGCCGGGTCGAGACGGAAGAACGGCTCGAAGACCTTTTCCATGGCTGCAGCGGGAATACCTGGCCCGGTATCGTCGACCGCGATCCGGATTGCATCGCTGTCGACCTGGAGGTCGATGATGCAATCGCCGGCATATTTGATGGCATTGTCGATGACATTGCCGAGTGCCCTGCCGATCGCCATCGGCCGGCAGAGGCAGGTGACGTAAGCGGGGCCGATATAGCGGACATTGCCTTCGAACAGGGCGGCATCATCGGCCAGGCTCTCGATCAGGGAGCCAAGATCGACCCGCTGCTGCGGTTCGGCCAGCGTATCATCGCGCACGAAGTCCAAGGTCGCGGCGATCATGTGTTCCATCAGCCGCAGATCCTTCTCCATCTTGGAGCGGTCCTCGCCAATCTCGAGACTGTCGGCGCGCAGCAGCAGGCGCGAGATCGGGGTCCGCAGATCATGCGAGATCGCCGCCAGCATCTGGGTCCGGTCTTCGACGAAGCGCTTCAGCCGCGCCTGCATGCCGTTGAAGGCCCGAGTTGCTTGGCGCAACTCCACCGGCCCGGTTTCCGGCAGCATCTCCTGGTCGAGATTGGTGCCCAGGCGCTCGGCGGCGAGGGCGAAATTGTGCAGCGGCCGGGTCACGCGTTTGGCGACGACCAGGGACAACCACAGGATCACGGCCAGCGACAGCGTCCAGGACAGAAAGAAGGGCAAGCGGTTGACGCGGATGAGATCCGTCTCCCGCATCTCGATGGTTGTCCAGCTGCCATCCAGCAGCCGGAGCCAGATCCGGCAGCGAAGTTCGGCCGGCACACCGAGAGCGAGGAGCGGCGGCAGCGGAAAGAATGGCCGTTCCAGATGCTGGCCCGGCTTCTCGATGGTTTCCAGCAGCACCTGATCGGCCATGCCGCTCAATTCCCGGGCCAGGCGATCGCGCAGCAAATGGACGGGGAAGTGGTCGTCGACCGGTCCTTGCGGGCGATAGGTCTCCTGCCACCCGACACGCATCTCGTCATTGTCCAGCGAGGCTGCAACCGCGGCGCGCTCGGCAGGGGGCGCCGCGATGATCTGGTTCAGGGGTGCGGCGATGGTGGCGCCGATCGTGTCGAGGCCCCGCAGCGGAAAAAGGAACGGCCATTTGTCGCCGAAGATCAGCAATATGCCGATGATCTGAATCAGAAAAATGGCGCCGACAATGGTGGCGGCGATACGGGTCGCCAGCTTGTCGTGACGGCAATAGAATCTGCGCAGCGCCGACAGATCGTTCGGGCGGCTGAAGCGGATGCTGCCGGCCTCTTGCTCTGTATTGCCAAGACCGTTACGCGAGCTGTCGGGCGTGACGGTCATAGGGGGCCCAGCGGTCCGACATCGGGCGCGAACAGATAACCACCGCTGCGGATGGTCTTGATGATGCGCGGTTCCTTGGCATTGGGCTCGATCTTGCGTCGCAGCCGGCTGACCAGGATATCGACGCTGCGATCGAAGCCATCGCTGCCACGACCGCGGCTCAGCTCCACCAGATGTTCGCGCGTCAGGATGGTCTGCGGATGCTCGACGAAAGCCACCAGCAGATCGAATTCAGCGGAGGTGAGGGTGATCAGCACCTGGTCCGGCGACATCAATTGCCGCTTGGAGGCATCGATCGTCCAGCCATCGAAACGATAGCCGCGCCGCGCCTGGACGCTGACGGTTGTACCGCTCTGGCCGCGGATGCGCCGCAGGACCGCGCGGATGCGGGCCAGCAATTCGTCGGAATCGAAAGGCTTGGCGACATAGTCATCAGCGCCCATCTCCAGGCCGGCAACCTTATAGGTGCCCTGGCCGAGGGCGGTCAGCATGATGATGGGTATGTCAGAGGTGTCGCGGATGCGGCGGCACAGCACCAGCCCGTCATCATCGGGCAGCATCAGGTCGAGCAGGACGAGATCCGGCTGATTGGCGGCGAGCAGCTTCATCAGGCTGGCGCCGTCCTGGGCCAGGGAAACGCGGAAGCCCGCCTTGCGCAGCAGGCGCGACAGCAGCAGCCGGTGCTCGCCGTCGTCATCGGCGACTACAACCATCGGCGGCACCTGCACATTGTCCTGCGGATGATCCTTCAGCTCGCTCCCCCGCAACTCGTTCAGTGGTCGGGTCTGTGTCGTTTCCCGGATTTCCATCATTACCTGCCTGGCCGGAGATTGTCTCGAACCGGACATGCGGTGCGGCGGCGGCCGTTCTCAGCCGTG
>DATMUQ010000648.1:0-3462 GCA_035563795.1 Terriglobales bacterium
ATATTGGCGCCGGCGCTGAGATCGAGACGCAAGCCATCGCGCGGATTCTGGTGCACGTAGCCGAGATCGTTGCCGATCACGCGACGGCGTTGGGATTCACTCAAGGTCGCCAGATCGACCACACCCTGGTTGCGAGAACGGAACAGGATCTCGCCGTCATCCGGCGCCAGCTGACCGTCGATTGCACGTAGAAGCGTCGTCTTGCCGGAACCGGATTCACCGACGATCGCCAGAACCTCTCCCGGCCAAAGCGACAGCGCGATATCGCTCAGCACCCGGCGATCGCCGAAGGACTTCGCGAGGCCACGTACCTCCAGCACCGGTTGTTCAAGATCGGCTGTCATCTGCCACTCCCAGCCGCCACGCGGCTGTCGCAATAATCGGTATCGGAGCAGACATAACGGCGCGTGCCGCGATCGTCGACCACCAGCTCATCCAGAAAACTGTCGGCAGCACCGCAGCGGGCGCAGAGCTGGGACCAACCTTCCGTCTCGAAGGGATGGTCTTCGAAATCCAGGCTCTTCACGCTGGTATGCGGCGGGATCGCATAGATCCGCTTTTCGCGGCCGGCGCCGAACAGCTGCAGGGCCGGCGAGCGGTTGAGCTTCGGATTGTCGAGACGCGGGATCGGCGAGGGCGACATCAGATAGCGGCCATTGACCACGGTCGGAAAATCGTAAGCCGTCGTGACCCTGCCGAAGCGGGCGATATCTTCATAGAGCTTCAGATACATCGAGCCATAATCGGCCAAGGCATGCATGCGGCGGGTCATGGTCTCGCGCGGCTCCAGCCAGCGCAAAGGCTCCGGGATCGGTACCTGGAAGACAATGATCTGGCCAGCCTTCAGCGGCGTTTCCGGAATGCGGTGGCGGGTCTGGATGAGGCTCGCTTCAACCGTCCGGGTGGCGGTCCGGACACCGGCCGTCTTGGCGAAGAACTTGCGGATGCTGACGGCATTTGTAGTGTCGTCGGCACCCTGGTCGATCACCTTGAGGATATCATCGCGGCCGATCACCGAGGCGGTCACCTGGATGCCGCCCGTGCCCCAGCCATAGGGCAAGGGCATCTCGCGCCCGGCGAAGGGTACCTGATAACCGGGGATCGCCACCGCCTTCAGGACGGCGCGGCGGATCATCCGCTTCGATTGTTCATCGAGATAGGCGAAATTATAGCCGCCGGCGCTCGTGTCGGCCTTTGTCATAGGCGCGTTCATTCCGCTGCCTCCTGCAGATCGATCTCGTCGCGCAACCGCCGCAGCACATCAAGCTCGGCCTGGAAGTCGACATAATGCGGCAGCTTCAGATGCTGGACGAAACCGGATGCCTCGACATTGTCGGCATGGCTGAGGACGAATTCCTCATCCTGGGCCGGTGCGGAAATCTCTTCGTCGAATTCGGCAGCCCGCAAGGCGCGATCGACCAGCGACATGGCCATCGCCTTGCGCTCGCTGCGGCCGAAAGCGAGGCCATAGCCGCGGGTGAATTGCGGTGGCTTGTCGGCGGAACCCTTGAACTGATTGACCATCTGGCATTCGGTCAATTCCACCTCACCGATGGTGATGGCAAAGCCGAGTTCCGGTGGCACGATCTCCACCGCCGCGTGGCCGCTGCGGATTTCGCCGGCGAAGGGATGGTTGCGGCCATAACCGCGCTGGGTCGAGTAAGCGAGGCTGAGCAGGAAGCCTTCATCGCCACGCGCCAAGGCCTGAAGCCTGACGTCGCGCTCGGCCGGATAAGTGGGCGGCGTCCGGGTGATGTCGCCGACCGGCTGATCGGCAACAGCTTCGGGCTCGATCAACCCTTCCCGTTCGAGGATATGGCTGACCGGCAGCAAATGATCCGGCCCAGACGCAGCCTCCACCTGCGCATCGGCTTCAGACGGTGACCTGTCACCTTCTTCAAGCGCGAAGTCCAGCAGGCGATGGCTATAGTCGAAAGTGGGCCCGAGATACTGGCCGCCGGGGATATCCTTGAAGATCGCCGAAATGCGACGCGCAACCGCCATCTTCGCCGTCTCGAGGGGCTCGCTGGCGCTGAAACGCGGCAGGGTGGTGCGATAGGCACGCAGGAGGAAGATCGCTTCGACGATGTCGCCGGCTGCCTGCTTGATGGCAAGTGCCGCGAGGCGTCGATCATAGAGTGCGCCTTCCGCCATCACCCGGTCGACCGCGAGGCCAAGCTGCTGTTCGACCTGCGCGACCGAGAGTTCGGGTGTAGCCGCATTGCCGCGTCGATCCTTGGCGACCAGATCATGCGCCGCGTCGATTGCCTGTTCACCACCTTTGACGGCTACATACATGATGCCTTACCTGCCGGAATGCGCGAAAGAAGTGGTACGGGGTAATCCCATCAGGCTGGTGCCGTTGGTGACGATGACATCGACGCCGCAAGGAAACTGCGCGTGATTGGCGCTCCATTGTTCGGAAAAATCAGCCGGCAATCCCTGGACCGTGACGTGACGATGACCCGGAATGCCGGGACCGCTGAGCGTGATGGGGCCACCTTCCGCGAGCACATCCACTTCGACGATCAGTGTCGCTGATTGATCGGGAAAGTCTTCATTACCGGGATCGAAGAGATCCAACTGACAGTTGACACCCTTGACCAGGGTGAATTGCGCAGCGCCTGGATCGCTGACAACCGGCGAGCCGGTATGGAAGCGCAGATAATTGGCAAGTGCCTCGGCCTTGCCACCGAGCCAGACGGGCGTATCGCCGTCGGTCAGCGCCAGCAGAATGGCCACAGCAGCGGATCCGACTCCCAGCGCACCTACCGGCGCCATGTCTGCCAGCTGGAACACACGTCCGGGTTCCGAGAGGGCGGCGAGAACGGTGCGGAAGATCTCCTGCGATTGCTGCACAGGATCAGCGAGGCCCGGCTCTGTCACAACTGCATGTTCAAACATCGCCGCGCACCATGGTGGTGAAATCAACCCGGGTGGCACCGACCGCCGCGGCCCGTTTGCGCCGCGCCGCCGTGCGCAGCGCCTCAACCGGCAGAATGAGATCACGCCAGAGATCTGCTCGGCGGCTCGGATCCTGCAACAGGGCATCGAACAAGGCAGCGAGTTCGGCATGCCGCTTGGAACGCCCCGCCACATAGCCATAACCGGTCAAGGCTGGCGTTTCTTGAAGGATGGCTACTGCGCGTGTCGCCGTCATCTCGCCGAGATTGAAGGCCTGGCCGTTACCGCCGGCCCGGCCCCGCAGCATCACCAACCCCGATTCCGCCGGCCGCAGCCAGCGGAAGGCCGGCTTGGGTTCGAGCCCTGCCCAATGAGCTTCCAAGACAGCCGGCTCGGCCTGACTGAGGCTGGAAATCCAACGCGGGCGCAAATCATCAGGAATGTCGTCTCTTGCCATGGACGGCATATTCATCTATACATCTAGACGAGTCAATGAATGTTTCGGAGCGTCACGAATTCTTCTTGAAACATTGCCATGTTAAGAAATGAGGCAAGTTG
>DATMUQ010000649.1:0-2965 GCA_035563795.1 Terriglobales bacterium
AGGCGGCTGCGCAAGGCGATCAGCATGCCAAGCAGCAGGATCGAGGCGTCGATACCGAGCTCGATGCCCGGCAGCACGATGCCGGCAAGCCCCAGCAACCCGCCCATCACCATCGCGGCGACGAAGGCCAGCGGCACCAGCCAGCGGGCGCGACCGCCGATCTGCCCGGCCCAGAAGCCGACGCCGATCATGGCCAGCTCATGATCGAGGCCGAGCAGGGGATGCAGGAAGCCCTGCGGGAAACCGGCCCCCCAGGCGCCGAATGTATGCGCCTCGGCCGGCATTGCCAGCAGCATGAACGGCGCTGCCAGTAGCACGGCAGGCAGGATGGAAGCCGTGATGGCGGCGATGGCACCTGTGAAAACGGAAGATGTCGGCATCTGCGGGTCCCCCGACCAATGAGAAGAGTGTTGTCGTTGCCCATATCCGGCTGTGCCGCCGGCATTGGCTTGTGGTTCTTCCCCGCAGAATCCGGTCTTGCGCCGGTTTGCTCAGATATGATGGGCGACTGGCGGCGCTCCTGTCAATTGGCGATGGGGGCGACCATCGCCGGCACGGATTGCGGGTGAGTCGCTTGATGTGAATCAAGACGGCTGCCGCGCGGCTGTCACATGATCGACCAATTAACGATCGCCGGGATTCGGGTATGAGCTGCAAGGTCGGGCATCGCAGGCGCATGGCCAATGACAATTGGCCGGCTGATGGGGTGCCGGCCGGCAGGTTGCCAGCCGATGGAGCCGCGGCAGCGACCGGCGGTCCTGCGGCAAAAGGAAGAGTGGGTTTGACCGATCCGGACGTCAAGGTAACTGCGCAGCCAGCATCCGATACCGATAGTGACAAGGCGGCCGGATTTGAGGCCGCGGCCGGGGAACTGGGAAATGCCCTCGCGGCGACCGGCGATGCCATCTCCCAATTGCTGCTGCCGCCATCCCTGCGCGGCTTCGTCTGGCAGAGCAGCGGCTGGCACCAATTGGTGCTCTGTGGGCTTTCCGTCGTGCTGTTCCTGGTCGGCACCGCGCCGCTGGAATTGCAGCGCCGGCTGGTCAATGACCTGGTCAAGGGCGGCGATTACCAACCCGTGCTCTTTCTCGCCTTGCTCTATGTCGGGCTGGTCTTCGCCGAAGGCGGCATCAAGCTTGTGCTCAACATCTATAGCAGCTGGGTCAGCGAGACCGCCGTGCGGAAGCTGCGCCGGCGTATCGCCCGGGTCGGCATGATCGCCGCCCCCAGCGTGATCGGCAGCGGCTCGCCGTCACTTTCCGATCGCTCCGCCGGGGATGAAGCCTGTGCGCCTTGCGCCCGGGCCGAGGTGGAGGGGATCGAGACCTCGCTGCTGCTGACCGAAGTGGAACCGGTTGGCGGTTTCGTCGGCATCAGCGTCATGCAGCCCTTGCTGCAAGGCGGCATCCTGGTCAGCGTCTTCGGCTATCTGACCTATATCGATCCCAGCATGGCCATGCTCAATCTCGCCGTCTTCGCACCACAGCTCCTCTTCGTGCCGCTGATCCAGCAGGCGATCAACCGGCGGGCGAAGCGGCGCATTTCCATCCTGCGGGCTGTCAGCGGCGGTGTCATCGGCACCAATGCCGCCGTCACCGCCGGGGCGGAGAGTGTCCAGTTCGGCAGCGAGCAGGACAGCCGGGTGGATCGCGTCTACCGCCTCAACATGGGCATCTACCGGCTGAAGTTCAGCATGAACTTCCTGATGAATCTGATGTATCACCTCGGCGTCATCGGCGCCCTGGCGATCGGCGGCTGGTATGTGATCCATGGCTGGACGGAGCTTGGCACCGTGATAGCCTTCGTCTCGGGTCTTGCCAAGGTCAACGATCCCTGGGGCGATATTGTCGACTGGTTCCGCGAGATGACGGTGACCCGGGTCAAATATGTGCTGATCCGCGATGCCGTCGATTGGATCGGCCATTGCCATCGCTTGCGCACCGGCAGCGGGGTTGGATCGGACATGCCGCCGGCCCTGGTGTGACGTTTAGCCTGGCGTGAAGGTCAGGGCCTGACATCGGTAACTGCGCGTTTCATCGCCGCAGCCTGTCAATAGAACAAGCCGGCCTCAAGGTCGCGCTGTACCTGTTCCAGCACGCCGTCGCTGCGCAGCTTGGCGAGGCCGCGATTGAAATCGGCAATCAAGGTATTGGCGCGGGGGCTGGACTTGGCGATTGCCAGATAGGAAGGCTGGCTATCGATCGGCTTGCGGTCGTAACCGACCAGGGCCGCTGATTCCG
This sequence comes from Terriglobales bacterium, assembly GCA_035563795.1. Classification (GTDB taxonomy): domain Bacteria; phylum Pseudomonadota; class Alphaproteobacteria; order Dongiales; family Dongiaceae; genus Dongia_B. The sequence continues at coordinate 2,241 of DATMUQ010000649.1, forward strand.
GGTAGAGACGACGATGCAGAATGTCGAGGCCGACATCGCGGTTCATGACGACGAGATCGACGCGCCGCATCACCAGCATCTTCAGCGCCGTGGCGTCGTCCTTGGCGGTATCGACTGTCAGGCGCTTATCGGCGACCGCGGCATCGAAATCGGCGCCATAGGAATAGCCGGCGGTGACGCCGATGCGCTTGCCGGCGAGATCGGCGAGCGTCGACCAGCTGAAAGGCGTCTCCTTGCGATAGAAGAACACGGAGGTCGAGGTGATGACGGCATCGCTGAAGAGGAAATGCGCGCGCCTCTCATCGGTCGCCTTCCAGCCGGGCGAGCCGTCCAAGGTGCCCGCCTCGGCTTCCGCCAGTGCCCGTTTCCAGGGCAGGTAGCTGTAAGCGACCTGATAGCCGGCGGCGGCGAAGGCCTGGCTGACGATATAGGCAAAGCAGCCGCCATGCTTCAGGTCCTGGCCGAAATAAGGCGGCCAATCGCCGATGCCGAGCTTGACGATCTCAGCGGCAGAAGCCTTGTGTCGCGCGACGAAACCGGCCCAGGGCAGGGCCAGGGCGACAGCTGTCATCGCCCGCAGGAATATCCGTCGCTGCATCTGTGCTGCCCCCAATAACGCCGGGGCTGCATCAGCAGCCTGATCGGCAATCGCATACCATTCTACTCTTCGGTGCCGGCACGGCGACCGTCAAGCGAAACCTCCTGCGCCGCATTGGCGTGGCGGG
>DATMUQ010000650.1:0-9586 GCA_035563795.1 Terriglobales bacterium
TAACCCGCCAGCAGCAACGCCATGCGGGCGACATTGCGATTATCCTCGCCGGCCTGGTTGGCGCAGCCGAGATAGCAATCATCGACCGCGTCCCAATCGACCTTCGGATTGCGCTCACGCAGGACACGCAAGGGATGCGCCGCCAGATCATCGGCCCGCACTGATTTCAATGCGCCGCCATAGCGGCCGATCGGGGTGCGGGTGAAGTCGCAGATAAAGGCGTCCATCGTCGCGATCCTGTCCAATACGAGCGCTTGCGTGCCAGCCGTTACATACCAACCGTGAGCGGTGCCGCCGTCTTTTTCTGCAATTCGGCAAGGCTCATGCCGGGAATGATCTCCCGGACGACGAAACCCGCCGCGGTGACATCGAGCACGGCGAGATTGGTATAGACCCGCTCCACCACACCCAAAGCCGTCAGCGGATAGGAGCAGCTCTCAACCAGGCGCGATTTCCCGTCCTTGGTCAGATGCTCCATCACCACCCAGATGCGCTTGGCCCCGGCGGCAAGGTCCATGGCGCCGCCGACCGCCGGCGCGGCATCCGCCGCCGAGGTCGCCCAATTGGCGATATCGCCGTTGCGCGCGACCTCGAAGGCACCGAGCACGCAGAGATCGATATGGCCGCCGCGGATCATAGCGAAACTATCGGCGTGATGAAAGAAGCTGCCCCCTGGCCGCAGCGTCACCAGCTGCTTGCCGGCATTGATCAGCCAGGGATCTTCCTGCCCGGCCACTGGCGCCGGTCCCATGCCGAGGACGCCGTTCTCCGAATGCAGAATAACCTCGCGTTCGGCGGGAATGGCATCGGCGATCAGCGTCGGGACGCCGATGCCGAGATTGACATACCAACCTTCGGGAATGTCGCGCGCGACACGGGCGGCCATTTCCATGCGGCTCAGCGGGCGCGGATTGCTGTCGGTGCTTGCCATCGCTTCTCTCTCCTGACGCCGCTTACTGACCGGGCTGGACCGCATCGATCTGCACGATGCGATCGACGAAGATGCCGGGGGTGACGATGATTTCCGGGTCGAGCGTACCGAGTGCCACGACTTCCCGCACCTGGACCACCGTGCGCTTGCCAGCCATGGCCATGACCGGATTGAAATTGCGCCCGCTGGCCCGGTAGGTCAGGTTGCCCCAGCGATCGGCCCGGCGCGCCTCGATGATGGCGAGATCGCCCGGCAGCGCCTTTTCCAGCACATAAAGCCGGCCGTCGATTTCGCGGGTTTCCTTGCCTTCGGCGAGCTTGGTGCCGGCGGCGGTCGGCGTGTAGAAGGCAGGGATGCCAGCACCCGCCGCCCGCAGCCGTTCCGCGAGCGTGCCCTGTGGCACGATTTCCAGTTCCAGCTTGCCGCCGGTGAACAGCTCCTCGAAGACCACCGAGCCGCTGCTGCGCGGGAAGCTACAGATGATGCGCCGCACCCTTCCGGCCGCCAGCAGCTTGGCGAGCCCGACATGACCGCTGCCGGCATTGTTCGCGACCACGGTGAGGTCACGGGCTCCCTGCTCGATCAACCCTTCGATCAAGGCATTGGGCTGGCCGACACTGCCGAAACCCCCGACCAGCACCGTGGCGCCGTCCTGGACACCCTCGAGTGCCGCCGCGATCGTCGCGACCTGCTTGTTGATCATGATTCGCTATCCCCGCTGCGCATTGCGCTGTTTTGCTTCTTCATACCCCAGGCCGTCGACGAAGCCTAGTATCGCCGCACCGACCGCACCGGGCCGTTCGGCATTGGGGATATGGGCCGCATCGGGGATTTCCACCAACCGCGCCCCGGGAATCGCCGCCGCCAAGGCCTGGGCGCTGGCTGGCGGGGTCGCCAGGTCCTCGCTGCCGACAATGACCAAACTGGGCAGCCGCAATGTCGCGGTCTGTGCCGTCAGGTCGGCGGCCGCAAGTGCCTCGCAGGCAGCCGCGTAGCCCTCCGGCGCGGTCTGCTCCAACATCTGGCGCAGCATCGCCGTCGCCGGCGCATGCAGGTAACTTGCCGTCACCCAGCGCGCGATCACCGCATCGACAATGGGGGCGATCCCCTCGCGGCGCACCAAAGCGGCGCGGTCCCGCCAGCCGGCGGCCGGCGGAAAGGACAGCGCAGTATCACAGAGCACGAGCGACTGGACGCGGGTGCCACATTGATGGGCGATCTGCTGGGCAACGAGACCGCCGATCGAAAGCCCGCTGAGATGGAACGTCTCCACCTCCAGCGCATCCATGAGAGCGATAACATCGTCGGCCATCTGTTCGATGCTATAGGGGCCGGATGGCACACCGGTCTTGCCATGGCCGCGCAGATCCGGCCGGATGACCCGGAACCGGTTCGCCAGAAAATCGACCTGCCAGTCCCAGACATGCAGATTGGTGCCGAGCGAATGCAGCAGCAGCAGCACCGGCGCGCTCGCCGGCCCGTCGACCTGGACATGGAAGGAGAGAGAGCCAACTTTGAGGAACATGACGCTTTCCTTAGCCAAGATCGCCACCGGCGACGGGCAGGATGGTGCCGGTGATATAGGATGCCTGATCTGACGCCAGGAACAGCACCGCACCGACCTGCTCCTCGAGCCTGCCATACCGCTTCATGAGACTGGAGTCGACCGTCTGGTCGACGATCGCCTGATACCAGACCGCTTCCTGCTCGCTCGCCTTATTGGGATTGCGGGGAATCCGCCGTGGCGGCGCCTCGGTACCGCCGGGTGCGACGGCATTGATGCGGATGCCGTTCGCCGCCTGCTCGAAGGCAAGGCTCGCGGTGATGGCATTGACCCCGCCCTTGGCCGCCGCATAAGGCACACGGTGGATGCTGCGCGTGGCGACGGAAGAAATATTGACGATGACACCACGCCCAAGCGCGATCATTCCCGGCAGCACGGCGCGGCAGCACCACAAGGTCGGGAACAGCGAGCGCTGGATTTCCGCCTCGATCTCCGCTTCGGCATATTCATCATAAGGCTTGGCCCAGATGGTGCCGCCGACATTGTTGATCAGGATGTCGATGGCACCGAGCCGCAGCTCCGTCGTCATCATCGCCGCAGCGCAGTCGTCATAGCGTTCCAGGTCCGCCAGGATCGACATGGCCCTGCCGCCTCCGGCAATGATCTCCGCCTCAGTGTCATGCACGAAGTCAGAGCGGTCGATCAGCGCGAGACGGCCACCTTCCTTGGCGATGGCCAGTGCCACCGCCCTGCCGATGCCCTGGGCCGCACCGGTGACGACCACGACCTTGTCGGTGAAGCGATCCGGATTCATGGTCAGGCCTCTCCGCTAGGGGCAAAGCGTTCGAAATAGAAGCTGGCGGGTGTCACCTCCCGGTCACGCAGATAGCCGCGCACCGCCTCCACCATCGGCGGCGGGCCGCAGAGATAGATATCGACATCGCCTTCATTCAAATGCTTGTCGGCAATGTATGTCGTCACATAACCTTTCTGCGGATAGATGCTGGCCGTATCGGCGACACAGAGATCGAAGGTGAAGTTCGGGATCCGCCGGGCATAATCCTCCAGGGCTTCCACCATCACCAGATCGGCATCGCGGGTCACACCGTAGATGAGATGCACCGCATGGTCGCAGCCGGAAGCGGCAATCGTCCCCAGCATGGCAAGGAAGGGTGCTAGGCCGGTGCCGCCGGCCAACATCAGGACTGGCCGCTTGATATCGCGGAGATAGAAACTGCCGAGCGGGCCTTTGACGCGGATCTCGTCGCCCGGCTGGGCGACGTCGCGCAGATAGGCGCTCATCAGGCCGTTCGGCACGTCGCGGATGAGGAAGCTCGCTTCCGCTGCACCCGCCGGCGAACTGAAGGAATAGGCGCGCGACTGGTCGCTGCCTGGCACCGCCACCTTGACATACTGGCCGGGCAGGAAGCCGAAAGCGCCGGCATCGGCCAGGCGGAAGGCGACGCTGATCGTGGTCGGCGACAGCTTCTCGACCTTGACGATCTCGCCGGCGCTGCCGCCATCCCGCACCTTGCAGGCGGTCGAGGCGGCATTGATCCTGACCACGCAATCGCTCTCCGGCCGCATCTGGCAGGCCAGCACATCGCCGGCCGCGGCTTCCTCCGCCGACAGGGCCTCGTCGATATAATCGCCCATGCGGTAGCGACCGGATTCGCAATGCGCCTTGCAGGTGCCGCAGGCGCCGTCGCGACAATCGAGCGGGATATTGACGCCCAGGCGATAGGCCGCATCGGCTACCACTTCATCAGAGCCGCAATCGATGAACCGTGTCACCCCGTCTTCGAATGTCAAAGCGACCTTATATGTCATGGCAGTTCCTCCACGCGGCAGTAATGCCGCGCCTAGCGTCTCTCAGATGTGGTAGATGTCGATCACGTGATGGATGTAATCGTTCTTCAGTACCACTTTCTTGGCGGCGATCCTGAAATCCTCGCCGGCGATATCCAGCGTGTAGAACGAGGTGCCGAAATACTGATCAGTGGTCTTGTAGCGGAAGCTCAGGCTATGCCAGTTGAAGCGCAGCCGGCACTGGGCCTCGCTCTGTTCGAGGATTTCCACATTGGCGATGTTGTGCGAGGTGCGCGGCTCCGGCAGGCTGGTGGCGCTGGAGCGCTCTGTCTTGATGCGGAAGATGCGATCCTCCAGACCCTGGCGATTGGGGTAATAGATCAGCGAGACTTGCGACCTCGGATCATCCGTCAGCAGCCCGTCATCGTCCCAGGCCGGCATCCAGAATTCGGCCTCCGGCTTGTAGAGCGCCAGCCAGCTATCCCAATCCTTGTCATCGAGATAGCGCGCCTCGCGATAGAGAAAGGCCTCGGCGGCGGCAATGGAAATGGTCATGTCCATGCTCCTCAGCAATCCGGACGCGCGCTTTCACGGCGAGGCCAGGGCCTGCGGCCCTGCGGCATCCGGTCGGTCGTTACCTGGTTTGCGTCAGCGGGCGATGGCGCGCCGCAGGGCATCGCGCCAATAGCGATGCTGGATGACGAACAAGCCCTCATCCTCGGTCTTCGGTCCGCTCAGCAGCGGCTTGAGATCGATCGCCTTGGCACCGTCATCGGCGCCTTCGAGCCAGTGCTTGGCGCCGCGGCTGAGATCGTTCCAGCCGGCATTGCGGGCGAGATAGCCGATCTGGCAAGAGCGGAACTCCTCCAGATCGTCCGGCGTCGCCATGCCGCTCGCATTGAAGAAGTCTTCGTACTGGCGGATGCGATGCGTCCGCGCCTCGGCGCTCTCACCCTTCGGCGCCATGCAATAGATCGTCACTTCGGTCTTATCCACCGAGATCGGCCGATAGGTACGGATCTGCGAACTGAACTGATCCATCAGATAGACATTGGGATAGAGGCAGAGATTGCGTGAGCGCTCGATCATCCAGTCGGCGCGGGCAGCGCCGAATTTGTCGACCAGCTCGCCGCGCTTCTCGAATAGCGGCCGGTCCTCCGGATTGGACCAGCGGCTCCAGAGCAGCAGATGGCCGTTCTCGAAGGAATAGAAGCCACCGCCCTGCTTGGCCCATTTCGAGGCATCCATTGCCTTGATGTCGTCGCAGCCGGAGGCGGCCGCCTTGCGCTGGTTGGTGGTGGCGGCGTAGTTCCAATGCACCGAACTGACATGATAGCCGTCGGCGCCGTTCTCCGTCTGCAGCTTCCAATTGCCGTCATAGACATAGGTCGAGTTGCCGCGCAGCACCTCGATGCCCTCCGGCGATTGATCGACGATGAGGTCGATCACTTTCGCCGCTTCGCCGAGATGTTCCTGCAGAGGGGCCACATCCGGGTTAAGGCTGCCGAAGAGGAAGCCGCGATAGCTTTCGAAGCGCGGCACCTTCGTCAGGTCATGCGAGCCGCTCTTGTTGAACTGCTCAGGATAGCCGGCCCCTTCCGGGTCCTTGGTCTTCAGGAGCTTTCCGGTATTGCTGAAGGTCCAGCCATGAAACGGGCAGGTATAGGAGCCCTTGTTGCCCCGCTTGTGGCGGCAGAGCATGGCGCCGCGATGGGAACAGGCATTGAGGAAGGCATTCAGCGCTCCGTTCCGATCGCGGGCGATGACGATCGGCTGGCGGCCGATATAGGTGGTGAAATAGTCGTTGTTGTTGGGGATCTGGCTCTCATGGGCGAGATAGATCCAGTTGCCTTCCCAGATATGCCGCATCTCCAGCTCGAATAGCTCGGCATCGGTGAAGATGTCCCGACGACAGCGAAACTTGCCTGTTTCAATGTCTTCCTCGATGGCGCTATCCAGGCGATCGAGGATCTGGGTCGACAATTGGGTGGTCATCGGTTTCTCCCGCACATGAACTTTGCGATCGGCGCCTTGGCAGCGCTCTTGTTCCTGCTACGTCTCAGTCGGCGAGGCATTGCCAGGCCGCAGCCGTTCTTTTGTCAGACCACGGCCCGTTCGCGCTGGACGATGGTGCCGATGCTGCCCTTCACCTCCTTCAAGATGGTGAAGTCGAAATCGATGCTGGCGAAGGGCTTGTTGAGGCCGTGTTCCTTCATGGCGACCGGATCATCGATCCGCTTCACCGCCGGAATGAGATCGTCGCGGGTAGCGAAGGCGAAATCGTCGTGCAGGTACTGGTCGCCATCGATGTTGATCTGCGTTGTCAGGTGGCGATAGCCGGGTGCCGAGACGAAGAAATGGATATGGGCGGGCCGACGGGCATGACGCCCCAGCGTCTTCATCAGCGTCTCTGCTTCGCTGCCCGGCGGGCAACCATAGCCGCTCGGCATGATGCTGCGGAACTTGTAGCGGCCTTCGGCGTCGGTGGCGATCCGGCGGCGCAGATTATAGGGTGATTGCTGCGGGCCGAAATGCGAGTAGTAGCCCGAGGTATTGGCATGCCAGACATCGACGATGGCATCGGCGACCGGCTTGCCGCCGGTATCGAGGACGCGGCCTTGCATGAACAGGATCTCGCCGTCATCGGTGCCGTCATCGAGGCGCGCATCGCCCTTGCTGAGCGGCGCGCCGGCAACATAAAGCGGCCCTTCGATGGTGCGGCTAGTGCCGCCGCTGATGCCGGCCTGCTGTTCCGCCGCATCGAGGCGGAGATCGAGGAAATGCTCCAGGCCGATGCCGGGAACGATGAGGCCCAGCTGCTTGCCCTGACCGGCCTTTTCCAGGAAGGCAACGGCGGCCCAGATCTCATCCATCTGGATGTCGAGATCGTCGATGGCGATGAAGAGATCGCTCAACAGGCGCTGGGTGATGGTCTTGACGCGCTCATTGCCGCCCTTGTTGGCGAGCCCCGCAACCCGGTGCACCAGGGCTTTGATAACGGCTTTCTCAATCAGATTCGTCGGCATGGGTTTCTCCCCGAAATAGCTGGCAGCAGGTTCGATGTTGTTCTTAGCGATCATCTTCGTAGATGGATGATGGATGACGGCAGAGCGCCGTGACGGCGATGTCCATATAGGGAAAGAGCGGCAGGGAACTGAGGATATCGTGCAGTTCCTGGACATCCCGGACATCAAAAACACTGACATTGGCGTAGCGCCCGGCGACCCGCCAGAGATGGCGCCACTTACCCTCGCGCTGCAGCTTCTGCGCGATGTTGCGCTCGGTCGCCTTCAGCTCGGTCGCGGTATCGACCGGCATGTCATGCGGCAGGCGGACGCTCATGGTGACATGGAACAACACGGATCAACCTATCTTCTGGATGCTGGCATTGGTGCTGCGCCGCTGCGCTCCGTCGCGCCGGAAGCGGTTGAGGCGCTCTTCGTCCAGGCGGATGCCGAGACCGGGCGCTGTCGGCACGACGAGATTGAAGTCGCGATAGACCAAGGGCTCAGCCAGGATCTCCTCTGTCAGCAGCAGCGGCCCGAAGAGCTCCGTCCCCCAGTCGAGCTGGGGAAAGGCCGTGAAGAGATGCGCGGCGGCAATGGTACCGACCGATCCTTCCAGCATGGTGCCGCCATAGAGGCCGATCCCCGCGGCATCGGCGATGGCGCCGACCCGGGCCGCGGCGAAGAGGCCGCCGGATTGCTCGATCTTGACCGCGAAGACATCGGCGGCGCGTTCGGTCGCGAGATCGAAGGCGGAGCCGGGACCTGAGAGCGATTCATCCGCCATCACCGGGACGATCGCCCGCGCCGTCAGCCTCGCCAGCGCTGCCGGCTTTGCCACCGGCTGTTCCACCAGCTCACAGCCGGCCTCGGCTAGGGCCCGCAAACCATAGACGGCTTCGGCTTCGCGCCAGGCCATGTTGACGTCGACACGGATACTCGCCCGCTCGCCCAGAGCCTGCTTGATGCGGCCGACATGGGTGACATCGTCGCGCACCGGACGGGCGCCGATCTTCAGCTTGAAGACATTGTGGCGGCGCAGATCCAGCATCTGCTCGGCCTCAGCAATGTCCTTGCCGGTATCGCCGGAAGCGAGCGTCCAGGCGACCGGCAATTCATCGCGCAGCCGGCCGCCGAGCAATTCGGAAACGGGAATGCCGAGGCGCTGGCCCTGGGCATCTAGCAAGGCGGTCTCGATGGCGCATTTGGCGAAATGATTGCCCTTCACGCTCTTGCCGATCGCGGCCATGCATTCCTGGATCCGGGTCGGGTCGCAATTGCGCAGGATCGGGGCGATATAGCTGTCGATCGTCAGCTTCATGCCCTCGGGGCTTTCCGGCCCATAGGCGAGGCCGCCGATCGTGGTTCCCTCGCCGATGCCGACCAAACCGTCCGAGGTATAGAGACGGACGATCATCAGGGTCTGACCGATCATCGTCGTCACCGACAGCCGGTGCGACCGGATGGTCGGCAGATCGAGGAGAAAGGTCTCTATAAGGTCGATTTTCGGCATTTTCCGCGCACCAGCCAGGTTGGCCACGACTCTTATCTATGCCTGGCGGACGTTAATTGCTAAAACCGATGCGATCTTAATATATACCTAAAAGGTATAATCATGGAGCTTCGCCAGTTCCGCTATTTCGTCGCCGTGGCCCGCGAACGCAGTTTCAGCAAGGCGGCGGAGATCCTGCATATCGCCCAGCCGCCGCTCAGCCGGCAGATCCAGCAGCTGGAGGAAGAGCTTGGCGTGCTGCTGCTCGATCGCGCCGAGCGGCCGCTGAAGCTGACCGATGCCGGGCGATTCTTCTACGACCAGGCGCTGCAGATGCTGGGGCGGATCGACCAGATCCGCGAAGGGACCCGGCGCATCGGCCGGGCCGAGCGCAGCCTGTTCGTCATCGGTTGTGTTGCCTCGACGCTCTATGGCGGCATCCCCGATCTCGTGCGCCGGATGCGCCAGCGCTGGCCCGATCTCGATATCGAATTGCGCGAGATGATGTCGACCCAGCAGGTGGTGGCCTTGAAGGAAGGCCGCATCGATCTCGGCTTCGGCCGGGTGCGGTTCAATGATCCCGTCATCGACCGCCAGGTGCTGCGCGAGGAGCGGCTGGTCTTCGCCATGCCCGCCAGCCATCCCGAAGCTCATGGCACGGCGCCCTTGCCGATGTCGATCATCGGCCAGGAAACCCTGATCCTCTATCCGTCGGAGCCGCGGCCGAGCTTCGCCGACGAAGTCCTCTCGCTGCTGGGCGATCGTGGCTTGCATCCGCAACGCATCCAGGAAGTGCGCGAATTGCAGACGGCGATGGGCCTGGTGGCCGCCGCCGCCGGCATCTC
>DATMUQ010000651.1:0-2066 GCA_035563795.1 Terriglobales bacterium
AGGCGGCCGGCGTCGATGTTACCGCCGTGCGCTATAACGGCATGATCCATGACTTCGTGCTGCTGAATGCCATTCGCAAGCTGCCCGAAGTCGGCGCCGCGATCGACCAGGCAAGCGACGGCATCCGCCGTCATCTCCAGCCGTAACCGGTTCAGCCAATAAGCCACGGCATGGCGGTGCTTACCGCCATGCCGTCGGCGCCTGTCGATCGATCAGATGAGTACTATCTGGTCTGCGCTCGGCGTTAGATGGCGGAAACCGGATCGGCCAAATTTCTGCTGGAGACCCGATCGGCAAAGGCCTCGATGAAGACGGCGAAGCGTTTTCCGTGTGAGTCTGTGGCAGCAAATTCGCGCAGGAAGTCCAAGGCCTTCTCTGCTTGGCCCATGAGGGCCAAGCAGCATGCCACCCGTTCTGGGTAGCCACCAAGCATCGACACGCGCTCCCTTAGCAGGGGCAATAACGCCTCGTAGCTGGCAATAGATCTTGCGAATGGCAGCCCCACCTGCGTCGATAGGTTCACCAGCCGCTCCAGGGAATCTTCGATATCTTCTGCGGGCGCAAAGTCGAGCTGTGGCGGCGACTTTATCAATTGCGTATGTGCCCGCGTATAAGTCGCAATACGCTTGTCATATTTGCGCTTCGGCTCGGAGCTTTTGCGAATTTCAGCGACCAGCTCATCTAATTGTGGCACATGAACGCCAAAATGGGGGGTCAGGCTGACGCGGGTCAAGTACAGCCCGGAATTCAGGCCAACCCAATACTGAAAGGCGTCGTTGATCGGTGCGAAGAGGGAACCACTTCCTTTCGCGTGACGTCTCAAACCCGTCTGCTCGAGCCTCGCACAGCATTGATCTATGGCGAAATCCCGGAATGCCGCGTTGGCGCGTTGCATGTTCAGCCCAATATTAGTTGGTCTGTCGCCAGATTATGCGGATCGCTGAATGCACGATAGACCCCGCGCAAACCGGCGGCGGCGTCCTTGAGGCGCCACTGGCCATTGGCGGTCATCGGCTGGGGCAAGGCATCGAGCGGGAAGAAGCCGAGATCGGCGATCTCATCATGCGGTTGCCAATCGGCGAGATTTCCGATCAGGCGGGCGGCGAAATTGAGGACGAGATCGTCCTTGTAGCTGTTGGCATAGACGCCGACCAGGCCGAGTACTTCTATCTCGGCACCGATCTCCTCGCGCACTTCGCGGATGAGGCCATCGAGCGGGGTCTCGTTGAATTCGAGGCGGCCGCCCGGTGTGGTCCAATGGCGGTCGCCGTAATTCTGCCGCACGCAGAGCGCGCGCTTGTCATGGTCAAAGATGCTGGCAAAAACGCCGATCGTCGGCATGACAAGCGCGCGTTGTGATCAATAAGCGTAGTCGGTGAAGATCGGATCGACGCTGCCGTTCCATTTATCCTGGTAGAGCGCTAGCTTTTCCTCGGCCGGGGTGACGCCGCGCTGGGCGATTTCCTGCAGCACATTGAGGAAGCCGCTTTCATCGCCGCCGATGCGATCAAGCGCGGCGCGGCGCTGCAATCCGAGCCGAGCGATCTTCAGGACCTCGAGGGCAAGGTCGCGGACGGTCTTGCCCTTGAACTGAGTCTTCAAGGCGAGGCGCGGTACGTCGCGGCGCAGATTGAGATGATCTTCCGCCGTCCAGTCCTTGACCAGGTCCCAGGCGGCATCGAGCGCCTCGTCGCTATAGAGCAGGCCGACCCAGAGCGAGGGCAGGGCACAGAGCCGTTCCCACGGCCCGCCATCGGCGCCACGCATCTCGAGGAACTTCTTCAGCCGCACTTCCGGGAAGGCGGTGGTCATGTGATCCGCCCAATCGCTGGTGGTCGGGATCTCACCGGGCAGGATCGGCAGCTTGCCGTTCATGAAGTCGCGGAAGGAGAGCCCGCTGGCATCGAGATACTTGCCGTCGCGATAGACGAAATACATCGGCACATCGAGCATGTAATCGACCCAGCGCTCGAAGCCCATGCCGTCCTCGAACGCCCATGGCAGCATGCCCGCGCGTTGGTTGTCGGTATCGGTCCAGATGTGCGAGCGATATGAAAGGAAGCCAT
>DATMUQ010000652.1:0-4402 GCA_035563795.1 Terriglobales bacterium
GCCCCTGCCGAATGATTTCGTCGAGGGCCAACTCGCGCGCCTCGACCGTATCGAGGGCGATATCGAGCAGCTGATGCAGCGCATCGCCCATATCCGTACCTGGTCCTATGTCGCCAATCGCGCCGATTGGGTCAGCGATCCCGCCGACTGGCAGGGCCGCACCCAGCTGATCGAGGATCGACTGTCGGATGCGCTGCATGCCGCCTTGACCCAGCGCTTCATCGACAAGCGCCATGCCGCCTTGCACCGTCATCTGCGCGGCGGCGGCAAGCTCACCGGCACGGTCAGTGCCAGCGATGAGGTGATGGTCGAGGGCCATGTGGTCGGCACCCTGCGGGGCTTCTCCTTCACGCCGTCGCTCGGCAGCGATGATCTGGCCGGCCGCAGCGACAGCAAGCCGCTGTTGGCGGCGGCGCGGCGGGCCTTGGGGCCGGCGGTTGCTGCCCGCAGCCAGGAATTGGTGGCTGATCCGGATCAGCAATTCCGTCTCACCGAAACGGGCCGCCTGTTGTGGCGTGATGCGGAGGTGGCAAAGCTACTCGCCGGCGATGCGCCGCTGCGGCCGCTGATCCAGCTCCTGGACGATGATCTCCTCGATGGCGGTCAGCGCCAGGCGATCGAGCAGCGGCTCAGGAAATGGCTCAGCCATCACCTGCGCCGCCGGCTGCGGCCGCTCTTCGCACTTGCCGAGGCGGATCTGCCGGCGCTCGCCCGCGGTCTTGCCTATCAGCTGGTCGAGCATCTCGGCGCCATGCCGCGGAGCGAGCTGACGGCAACGCTCGCCAGTCTCAGCCGCGACGATCGTCGCAAGCTGATGAGCCTCGGCCTGCGCTTCGGCCGCGAGACGATCTGGCTCGAGCGATTGAATGATCGCCGCCAGCGCCGCTTGCTGCAACTGCTCCAGGCGGTGCATCATCGGATGATGAGCCAGATGCCGTTGCCGAAAGATCTGCAGATCGCCCCTGCTGCCGTCACCGATGCGATGGCGCGGGTGTCGGGCCATCGCCTGCTCGCCGGGCGGCTGGTCAGCTTCAACAGGCTGGAACGCTGGTCGCAGGCGCTGCACCGTCTCGCCGATCAGCAGAAGCTGCAGCCCGAGACACCAGCGCTCGCGACCTTGCTGGAAGTCGAGCCGGATCTGGTGGAGCCGATCCTTCGCGCGCTCGGCTTCGTGCGTAATCCCCGGCAGGGCCGCAGTGATTTCGCGCGCCGCCGCCGCAAACCGGCTGCGCCAGTGGCGACCGATCCGCATTCGCCCTTCGCCGTTCTCGCCCAGATCAAGCCGCGGCGATGAGGCGCTTTGCCGGCATGACATCAGGCGATCATGCCTGAGATCGAGAACCCGCAAGCCGAGGCGAGCCTCCGGCTCGACAAGTGGCTATGGTTCGCCCGCTTCGTCAAAAGCCGCAGCCTCGCCAGCAAGCTGGTGGAGCAGGGCCGCATGCGGGTGAACGGCACACCGACTGCCAAGGCGCATTACGCGGTGCGCAGCGGCGATGTCCTCACTTTCGCACTGGGTCCCCATATCCGCGTCATCAAGATCGTGGCGCTGGGCATCCGTCGTGGTCCAGCACCGGAAGCGCAGCAGCTCTATGTCGATCTCGATCCACCGGCACCGCGCACGGCATCATCGGCGGAAGCTGCGGCGAGCGAACCCGCGCCAGCCGGCCAGCGGGAGCAGGGCAGCGGCCGACCGACCAAGCAGCAGCGCCGCGCCATCGATCGCCTGCAAAGCGATGACTAGTTGCTCCTCGCCCGCAAGGCGATGACCCGCTGCCCGGCGATGCAAGCGATGGCGCAACGCGCGGTGTGAAATCGGCGGCGCGAAGACCGCTATTGCGGCGCTTTCGGCTGACAAGACCCTGGCTGTGCTGCGGATAACGCGACGATCGAACGCAGCTTGGCAGATTTGCTGATCGATCTGTTGCACCGCCAAGTTCATCGTGCTAACAGCCCGCGAAGAACGCGATGTTAGGTTGGTAGAAGCGGAGACGGTAATGGCCTATGTGGTGACGGAAGCTTGCATCAAGTGCAAGTACATGGACTGCGTCGAGGTCTGCCCGGTCGACTGCTTCTATGTCGGCGAAAACATGCTGGTGATCCATCCGGACGAGTGCATCGATTGCGGCGTCTGCGAGCCGGAATGCCCGGCCGATGCGATTCTGCCGGACAGCGAAGGCGGCATGGAAAAGTGGCTGGAAATTAACCGTCAATACGCCACGCAATGGCCCAATATCACCCGCAAGGGCGAGGCCCCGGCCGATGCCGATGCCTGGAAGGGCGTTCCTGACAAATTCGAAAAGCATTTCGACCCGAAGCCGGGAAATAGTTAATCAAATCAATTAATTAATCTATATCTTGTAGGGTCGCCGCAGACTCGCCCAAGGGCTGCGCGCGGTACCGCGTGCGATTGCTGCATAGCTCCCTTTCCTTGAATCAACGACCCATTTCTGTTATAAGATTTGGATAGGTCCTTGGGGCGGTTTCAGCCTTGTACGACGATGTGTCGGCGTACCGTCCAAGCCCTAAAAACGATAAGAATTTGGTCTGGACCCCTGGTCCGGAAGCGGGTTCTGCTTGCCGTTCGTAACCTCCGGTACAGCCAGAGAGGTGGTTTGACCGGTGGGGTTTTTTTGCCCCTGCGGTTAGGCCAGCAACGGAGACCCGACTGCCAGGAAGGGACGGCCGGAGGTTCTGGGGTCATGCTTTGAGTCAGGTTCATAAATAAGCCTGCGACCTGTCCTGTTAAAGGGGCGGGCACGGTCGGGATGACCGTCGGTTTGGCCGATGCAGCGACGTGATGATGCGGTTTGGAGGTAGTGATCGTGGTCGAGAAGGCGAAGAAGATCGTGGCGGCAAGCAAGGATATCGGTTTCAAGAAGGGCGATTTCGTCGTTTATCCGACCCATGGTGTCGGTAAGATTCTCGGTATCGAATCCCAGGAAATTTCCGGTCACAGCCTTCAAGTCATCATCATCCATTTCGATAAGGACCGCATGACCCTGCGCGTTCCGGTTGCCAAGGCGAAGAATTCCGGCCTGCGCAAGCTGTCGTCGAAGAAGGTCATGGATACCGCGATGCAGACCCTGAAGGGTCGTTCGCGGGTGAAGCGCGCCATGTGGTCGCGCCGGGCCCAGGAATATGAGGCCAAGATCAATTCGGGCGACCCGGTTTCCATCGCCGAAGTGGTGCGTGACCTGCACCGCAATGCCGACCAGCCCGACCAGTCCTACAGCGAGCGCCAGATTTATCAGGCTGCCCTCGACCGTCTGGTCCGCGAATTGGCGGCGATCGATGGGATCGACGAACAGGCCGCGACCCAGCGCCTGCATCAAGTTCTGAAGGCGGCCTGATCACCGGGAACAACTGGCCCTCGGCCGGCTGTTCTCTTTGCCTTCGCTACAGCTCTCTCCTCGAGAGGCCCCCTAGCGGCTCGACCGCAAATGACGGATGGTCACCGGGACCCTAACCGGCCCCATCCGTCAGGGGTTTCGGGATAGCCCGTCAGGTTTCTGGCGGGCTTTTTCGTTGTGGCAATCCCGGCACCCCTGCCGTCGCCGCATGACGGGCGATTTGGCGCGCCGTCCCGACCTGATACAGTTGAAAAACACCGACTCGGGCGGAGCAACGAAAGAGCGATCCATGGCCGAACAGGACAAGTTTGCCGTCCTGCGACAAGCAAGCCGCATCTGGGCGGTGGCGCCGGTCCATGGCGAGGCCGAAAGATTGCGGGCGGTGCATGATTATCTGGGACCGCTGTTTCAGCCCGGCGACCGCCTGGTCTATCTCGGCGGCATTGTCGGCCGCGGGCCGGATGTCGCCGGCACGGTCGATGAGCTCCTGCGTTTCCGTCGCGATATTCTCGCTCGACCCAACATGTTCCTGTTCGACATCGCCTATCTGCGCGGCGCCCAGGAAGAGATGTGGCAGAAGCTGCTGCAGCTGCAATTCGCGCCCAATCCCAAGGAAGTGCTGCCCTGGATGCTGCAACAGGGGGTTGGCGCCACCATCTCGGCTTATGGCGGCGATCCGGCGGAAGGCATCATCCGCTGCCGCGAGGGCGCGCTCGCCATCACCCGCTGGACCAATTCCTTGCGCAGCTCGATGCAGGCAAGGCAGGGTCACTATCAGCTGATGATCGCCTTGCGCCGCGCCGCCTATACCCATGATCTCGGTCTGCTCTTCGTCCATGCCGGGCTCGACCCCGAGCGGCCGCTGGATGCCCAGGGCGACAGCCTGTGGTGGGGCAGTTCCGGCTTTGCCAGTCTCAACCACCCTTACGGCGAATTCCTGAAAGTCGTGCGCGGCTTTGACCGCCAGCATGGTGGCCCCGCCCAGGGACCCTTCACCATGACGCTCGATGGCGGCTGCGGCTTCGGCGGCAAGGCGATTGCCGCCTGCC
>DATMUQ010000653.1:0-4856 GCA_035563795.1 Terriglobales bacterium
CAAGGCGTCGAGTTCGCCGGTCCCGGCAATATCGCCGACCAGGTCGAGCGCGCTGCCGCTAGAAAGATCAGCACCTTGCGACGCCAGGCTGGCGCGCTGCTGGCCGATCAGCATCTGCGTCTTCTTGCGCTGCTGCTGTTCTTCCGCCGCACCACGATCGAGCGCGTCCTGAGCATTTTGCTGGGCGATCACCTGGTTGTTGCGGGCAACAGCAGCGTTGTATTTGGCCTGGGCGGCCTGGGCCTGGCCCTGCTGGATCGAACCCGCCACGGACATCGCCGTGCTGGCGATCGTCATGGCGATCATGATCGGCGCTGCTGCCGGCCCATAGAGCGCGGCATAACGCTGGGGGGCCGCTGGATGCGTCGGGCGGCAAGAGATTGGCCATGAGGTCATGACGGTCTCCGGAGTTCGAAGGGGTGGAACGGCATCTGGAACGGGCCATAGGGCTCGGCCGGCAGAATGGTGAACCCCATCCAGCGCAGCCACCTGATCGACAACCGGTAGCGGGCATCGACCCAGTTCCGCAGCAGGGGAAAGAGATCCAGCATCTCCGCCAGAAAGGCCCGGTGATAGCGCAGAAACGGTACCGGGCGGGATGGCAGCAACGGGCTCGACAGCAGCCAGGGCATGCCGACGCCGCTGAGGATGGATTCTGCGCTGACGCCAAAGACACAGGCAGGTGTACCCTCGACCAGCCAGCACCAGGCGGCAACGGAACTCTGCAGCGATACCAGCAAGGCGTCGTAAGGTGCCAGGCCGGCGGCCGCCCAAACCTCCTCCTTGTCCGCGTCCCGCATGGTCGGCGCCAAGGCCCGGATATGCTCCAAGCCGGCCGGCACCACGTCATGACTTGAGCAGATATCGACAAGTGTCATGGCAGGCTCCTCAGGCACCGACATCGACTTCCGGAATCGCCGCCAGGATCGTGCAAGGCAGCGGGTTATCCTGGCGGATCAGGATGCGACCGCTGCTGTTCCAGGTGGGATCGAGGATCACCCGCTCCTCTCCCGTCAAAAGACCGATCGGCGTTCCATACATCTGCGTGCTGCGCTCCTTCACTTCCGTCAGCCGGCTGTAGTCACCGTTCTGATACACCCCGCCGATCTTCAGGCCGCGGCTGTTCTCCAGCTTGACGGACACGGCGGAGACTTTCTTCCGTTTGCCCTGAATGGTCGGATCGCCGGCATCGAGATCCAATGTCTCCAGCTCCGCCGTGTAAGCGAGGCCAACGGTGATTTCGCTCGCCGGGCTGTCCAGAGAGATTGCCCCGCCACTCACCGCAATGGGTGGAAAGACGTTACCATCACCGAGGACCGCGACCGTCTTGCCTTCGAGATGTGCCAGGCCGCTGACCGTGCTGGTCGGCGTTCCGCTATAAGAGAGCGCACAATCAAGGAACCAGGCATCAGCGACACTGTCGAACTGGCGGCTATGCAGACGCTCGATATAGCGCTTGTTCTGGCCGTTGATCATCCGCCGGATGATGAAATAGGCGACATCCTCGCCGTCCTCGGAAATGACGGCAACGCTTTCGAAGAACCCATCCGTGTCGTGCCGGTGCCAGCCGAAGACTGATTGCTCCTTCATATAGGTGAAGCCGAGCAGCATGCCGTCGTCGCGGACCGCCCAGATGATCCGAAACGGCTCCTGGGCATAGCCCCATTCGACGATCTGGTGGCCGTGAAACAAATGATCCGCCCAGACCGAGCGATCGGTCCCAGTATAGCTGTCACTGGCGAATTCATAGGAGATATCCCGCACCACACTCCCCTTCTCCTGCACGAAAAGGATGGTGTTATTGGCAGCGATCGGCTGCAGATCAGAGCAGCCGTTATAGCTCTGCGGCTTGGTGTAGCAATTGGCCGGGGTGATGGCGTCGCTGTTGGAACCGGCAAAGCATTTCCATTCGGCCCCGCTGGTCAACAGGATCAGCACATTCATCGACACCATATGCTTGATGGCATTGACCTGGGCGGCCACCAGGGTGCGGGTGATGGCGTCATCGTCCTTGGTCGGCGATGAGACATTCATGTTCTTGAAATTGCCGGTCTGGGTCGCCCACAGCGTTTGCGGCTGCTTCATCGAATTGGCAAAGAACTTGCGCTGCTCGTGATAAGCGACGGTGCTCGGCCAATTGCCGCCGGCAAAGGGATCGCGTCCGGCCGGTGGCGTGTTGCTGGTATCGGCCTTGATGAAAGTATCCTTGAAGGATGTCGTCTGCGACGAGCCGACGATACCGAAAGTGCCGCTATCCTCGCGGTAGATGTTGAACTTCGAAACGGCGGCTTGGCTCGTCCAGGAGACCGTGATCGTTGCAGTACTGGAGAGCGCGGCGGCCGCAATGGTACGGACGAAGCACAGGCTCGCCGTACCGCCGCTGCCGGCTGCACCATAGGTGGTGCTGTCGAGATTGCTGTTATCGAGCTGCCGCAGCTCGGCCGTCGTTGTTCCCGTCACATTGACCAGGCAGGTCCGGCCATTGATCTCGCTCATGCCGGCAACACCACCGACGAGGATCTCGTCGCCGCTGGAAAGGTTATGCGCGGCGGTGGTTGTCATCACCGCCGGGTTAGCCCGCGTGATGCTGCTGATGGCGACCGAAAGACCGAGCCCGGGCAGGCTTTCCTCGGTATCATCGGCATTGACCGCCGTGACCTTGTAGCGATAGGTCGTGCTGCCGCTGGTCGTAACCGACAAAGCGAGGCCGCCCGGCCGCGCAACCAGGGGCGCAAAGGTGACCGGGGCGAAAGACCAGGCGGCGTCCCCGGTGCGGCTGAGATCCTGCGGCTGATAGGAGGGATGACAAAAGGTCATCACATCCGCCGACTGCGTGTATTTCAGCAAGGCGAGGTCTGCGACCGCATAGGGCGTCGTGATCTGATAGACCATGCCCGGACCCGACAGCACATAGCCCCCATCCCTGATCACCCGCATCAGGTGGTCACCGAATTCCAGCACATAGGTGACCTGGCCGTTGAACTGGAACGGGATCAGCCGGCCACGTTTGCTGCTATCGGCTACCTCGCCGACGAATTCGGTGCCCGGGCGATTGCTGACGCAGCCGGCCGGATGCACGAAGAAGTTCCGCAGCTTGCGGGCACCAATGCGATAAAGCGCCTGGTCGACCCGGCCATAGAGCTTGGGTGACAGCTCGCCGGCGGCGAAGCTCGGCTGGATGACATTGCTGCTCATCGGTCAAGAATCCAATCCGGCAGGACGCTTTGCAGATGGACGCCCTCATTGGCATCGGCGGTGGCGGCCTCGCTCAGCATCAGGCGCCATTGGGCGAGACAGGCTTGCATCAAAGCGGTACTGCCGGTCAGTGGAATGGCCAACTGTGCTCCGCAGGCCCAGGTCAGGGCGCTGACAAAGCCGGCCGGGAACAAGGCGGTATTGGTGACCCGCTTGGTGAAATAGGCCAAGGCCTGTGGCTGGTCGCAATAGATCACCTTCAGGTCATTGCCCTGGGCATCGAGATCGATCGCCGATTCATAAGCAATGGGCGGTGCGTTGGTGTTCAATGAGGTCGCCGATATGCCGGCGGCCGATGTACCGGCAACACCCGTATCAGCAGCTGACATGCCCTGCTGTGACAAAGGCTGATAGATGCCGCGGATCTTCAGGCAATCTCCCGGATAGGCATAGCGGAACTGCCAGTCCACCGGCGGGCTGCCGAGATCGGCCAATTGCCGGCGCGCCCGAGCGAAACCCCAGTCGACCGCATCCAGCGTCTCGTCGCGCGCCTGCTCATAGACCGTATTGAAGGCGCGCGCTTCCGGCGAATCCTCGGCGAGATCGGCGATGCTCGACCGGGTGCCGATCCGCGACAATGAGAGATTGGCGATCTGGATGAGATCGGCCATGCGAACTCCTTCCCCGGCAGGGATTGCTTATCGTTTCGCCTTGGATTTGACGGCTGTGACTACCGGCGCCTTGGCCGGACCATGGGGCGCGGCGGCGAGTGGCGCCTTCATTGCGACAGCCGGTAATTGACGGTGCCGCTGGTATAGGCGGAACAGTTCAGCCGGTAGAGCACACCCTTTTCCGGCTCGCTGATGCTCAGGCTGGTCGGGGCGGTGAAACTGGCTGCCGTACCGCTGGTATCGCGGGCGACCGGCACAAAAGTGGTGCCGCCGTCGAAACTGCGTTCGACCGCGACGGTACCGACGAAGGTGCCCCAGAGGGCGATATTGAAATCACCCCACAGCGCCTTGGCGGTAGAGGTACCGGTGGCCGCGAAGCTGCCGGCCAGTGCTTCCAGCGCTTCCTCATTGGCAGTGCTGCTGCGCTTACCCATGCTTGTCTCCTCAGACCAGGTCGACCGGGGCGGCTTCCTCACCCTCGGGCTCGAAAGCGTCGATTTCGGTTGTGGCCAGCGCCGCATTCTTGGCCGCCTTGCGGGCTGCAGCATCGAGCGGCAGCAGATTGCTGCCCGGCAGGCCGTCATAGTCGAGTTCGCTTTCCGCCTCCTGCAGGCGGTCGCCGATATAGGAAAGCTCCAGCACGCGGTAACGCGGCATCTCTGTCTCCGTCATGGATCTATCGGGAAAAGCTATGGTGGCTACGGCAGGGTAGAAGCGGCCATACCACCCCTACCCTGCCGCCGCAGATCAGAAGCCGCTCACATTGAGGCCTTCCGGATAGGCGACATTGGCCTGCAGATCGAGCGCCAGGCCGGCGGTGAACTTGCCGGCGGTCAGCGGCCCGGTCGCCACCGTATAAGTGACGCCGAGATAGCGCTTGCCCGCTGTGCGCGAAGCCGGCACGTCGCCGCGCAGGATCTGCGTGCCGGCGGTCAGGCTGGCCTTAGCGATGGCATCGCTCTGTTCCAACACCACGGGATTGGTCAGGAG
>DATMUQ010000654.1:0-2869 GCA_035563795.1 Terriglobales bacterium
GAAGATAGACAAAGCAGCGTCGGCCGGTTAATCGACCCGCGAAGCTTGGCGCTGGGGGCGCCCGGCAGAGGCGCTCATCAAGAGGAGAGATCATGAGCAAGAAATTGGTTCGCATGTCGAAGGATGGTCCCGAGGGCAAGGGCCTGAAGCAGGGCGGCGTCACCGAGCTCGGCAAACTGGTTGCCGGTAATCCGGTGGAATCGAGCCACAACTACTTCACCGACAAGACCGGCAAGTTCATGACCGGCGTCTGGGAATGCCAGAAGGGCACGCTGAAGCTGACCAGCTATCCCTTCGACGAGTTCTGCCACATCCTCAAGGGTGAGGTGCATATCACCGATCAGCGCGGCAACACCGAGGTCTTCAAGAAGGGCGACACCTTCACCATCGCCAAGGGCTTCAAGGGCACCTGGCACATGCCGAAGACGGTGCGGAAGTTCTACACGATCTTCCTCGAGAAGTAAGACTCATGCGACGCCACGCTGCCTGAACGGTCAGGCGGCGTGGCGCTTGCCATCCTTCCAGTCGTAATAGCGCATCATCGCCGGCACGAACCAGGTATTGCCGGTATAAAGCGGCATGGTCGGGAAAGGGCGGTCGGCAAAGACCGATTGCTGCGGCCCGTGCCCGAGCAGCCGGTTGGCGATGAGGCGACCGAAATGGGTGCCCATCGGCACGCCGGCAAAGCAATAGCCGACCGCATAATGCAGCCCCTCGACCGCACCGAGATGTGGCAGCAGATCGAAGGTGGCGGCACAGCGCCCGGTCCAGACATCATCGATATCGGTTCCCGCCAGATCCGGCAGGATCGCCTTGAGCTCGCCGGCCAGCCGACGGGCCATAATGGGCAGGGTCGACTTCGTGCCGGTCTTGCCGCCGAACAGCACCCGCTTGCCGTCGGGCGAGCGGCGCAGGAAATCGATATTCATGTTGTTGTCGATATAGGTGCGATGGGCCGGCAGCAGCCGCGCCATCAAACCGGGATCGAGCTCGGCCGTGGCGATCATCCAGGCATCGAAGGGAATGAGCCGCCGCTGCAGCCAGGGAAACAGCTTGCCGCTATAGCCATTGGTCGCCAGCAGCACCTGCTGCGCGTCAGTGGTGCCGCTTGTGGTGTCGAGCCGCCAGCCGGTGCCGGCGCGCTGCAGTGACGTTACCTCGGTCTCAGGATAAAACGCGACCCCGGCGGCCTGCGCTGCCGTGAATAGGCCGAGATGGTATTTGCCCGGATGCAGGGCCGCCATGTCGGGAACCACCACGCCGCCGCAATAGCGGTCGCTGGCGATCTCGCGATGGAGCTCATACTTACCGATCGCCTCGAATTCATTGCCGAGATGCTGCTGCCGCAGGCGATATTCGGCAACGATCTCGTCATATTGCTTCGGCGTATTGGCCAATACCACGCGCCCATGGCGCTGGTAGTCGCAGTCGATGCCAAAGGCGTCGATCGCCTCGCTGACGGCATCGAAGGCGCGCTGCATTTCCTGGTAGACCGTCACCGCGTGATCGGTGCCGTGCTTCTGCTGCAGGTCGCCAAAACTGTATTTCAGCGTACGACCGACGAAGCCGGCATTGCGCGACGAGGCGCCGATGCCGATCGGTCCCTGGTCGAAGATGGCAACCTGCTTGCCGGCCGTGGCGAGATGGATCGCCGCGGTGAGGCCGGTGATACCGGAGCCGATGATCGCGATCTCAGTGCGGCTCGGTGCGTCACGCTGAAGCAAAGCTGGCCGCGGCGCTGCCCGCCACCAATAGGGTTTATCCTCGGTGCTGGCGGGCAGGCTTGGCATGGGACCTCGTCCTGATCAGGCGCTGAGCGGCAGTTGGCTCATGGCGGCGAGCTGGCGCTCACGTCGCGCCAATGTCACCAGATCAAGCCAGCGTTCGGTCATGGTGCGGCAGAAGCCGGCCCCGAGCGCGAAATAGAGATCGGCTTCCTGCAGAGCTTGTACTTCTCGAGCTTCCGCCTCGGCGCCGAAATTGCGCTGCATCGAGGCCCAGCAATCGCGCGGGAAGGCGCGGGCTTCCTGCAAGGTCACTTCGGGGTGGAACTGGAAGCCATAGGTGCGCCCGCCGATACGGAAGGCCTGGTTGGCGCAGACCTCGTTCTGCATCAGCAGCACGGCATCCTGCGGCAGGTCGAAGCTGTCTTCATGCATCTGCAGGATGCGCTGCTCGGTCGCCATGCCGGCAAGCAAAGCATCGTCCTGCGCCGCCGGGGTCAGATAGACCGGCGGATAGCCGACTTCGAGGCCGCCGAAATGATAGACCTTCTCGCCGAAGGCGCGGGCGATCAACTGGGCGCCGAGGCAGATGCCGAGCACCGGGATGTTGCGGGCATGGCAATCGCGGATCAGGGTCATGATCTGGGCGAAGGCCGGATAGCCGGCATCGTCACCGGCATGCATCGGACCACCGAGCACGATCAGTCCGTCGATCTCGCTGCCATTGGCCGGCAGGACATCGCCATTGGTATGCGGTAGCAGAGTAGTGATCTCGGCGCCGCGTTCGGCAGCGATCTGGCCGACCAGACCAGCGGGCGTGACGGGGCAATGCTGAATGACAAGCAGGCGCATGGCTGGCGCAACTCCTTAGCTAGAAGGAGCCGCCCGATCTGGAGGTCGTTGGTGTCCGGAAAAGAAGCCGGCGCCCGCCTTAGTGCCTTCGGTACGGCAATCTACGGAAAGATTTAGCAAAAAAACCGTGCCCATCAAGGGCTAATTGCCCGATGCTGAAACATGCCTGACATGATCCCATGCCAAAATATGTTGCATTAATTTGCAAAATATTGCAAAAAGTGGCAAATCAGATTCAGTGAAGAGAGACCAGATGTCCGCTTCCTCCGCCAGCCAGTCGTCTCAGGGCCAGT
>DATMUQ010000655.1:0-2464 GCA_035563795.1 Terriglobales bacterium
GCACCGAACCAAATCGCCCCCGCACTCACCACCACGGCAGCACCGATCATGCGCCGGAAGCCGTCGTTCCACGAAGCCGGCCGCTTCATGAGATTGAAGAAGCGTTGGCCAAGCAGAATCGCGGCTGCCAGTGACGTCGCCGCACCCAGCCCATAGGCGAGCAGCAGCGCACCCGTTTCCAGGCTGGGGCCATTGAGGGCCGCACCGCTCAACACGAGGCCCAGGACCGGCCCCGCACAGGGCGCCCAGATCAGGCCGGTGGCCACACCCAGCAGCACCGCATGCATCGGGCTCAGGCCCCGCTCGTCACGCTGCCTGCTGGCCCATTCCGATAGCCGTGTGCCAGCGGCCGTGGCTGGCCGCAACAGGCGATCGGCCAAAGCCGGGAACAGCAGCGTCAGGCCGAACAAGGCGAGCAGCACCAGGATGACGTTGCGGGCCTGATGGTTCACCTCCACCGCCCAGCCACCGGCGAAAGCGGCGAGGCTGGCGATGCCAGCGAAAGCGACCGCAAGACCGAGCAGCATCGGCAGGCTCTCGCGCCGGAAGCTCTTGCCGGCACCGGCCAGGACGAAGGGCAGGATCGGCAGGATGCAGGGCGAGGCGATGGTGAAGATGCCGGCGAGATAAGCGAGGACCAAGAGTGTCATGTGACGCACCTTGTGGGTTCATATCTGGGGCTCGGGGGAACAAGCCCCCTCCGTTGCCCGGGCGGTAGTCGCACGGGTTGGGGGAACAGTCGGCTGTTGCTCAGTCGATAATCTCTCCGGCATCACCCGCGGAAGATCGCCGCGGGTGATGCCGGTCGACGGCGCCTAGAGCGCGACGACGTCGATGATGGCCTGGGCAAAGGCCTGCGGTGCTTCCTGCGGCAGATTGTGACCGATGCCGCCGGTGATCAGGCGATGTTGATACTTGCCACCGAACTTCTTGGCATAGGCCGCGGGTTCCGGATGCGGCGCGCCATTGGCATCGCCTTCCATCGTGATGGTCGGCACGGTGATGACCGGTCCGGCAGCGAGCTTTTCTTCCAGCGCATCATATTGCGGGTCGCCGGCAGCGAGGCCGAGGCGCCAACGGTAGTTGTGGATGACGATGTCGACATGGTCCGGATTGTCGAAAGCCGCCGCCGAACGGTCATAGGTCGCGTCATCGAAATGCCATTGCGGCGAGGCGAGCTGCCAGATCAGCTTGTTGAAGTCTTTCGTATTCTTGGCATAGCCGATGCGGCCGCGCTCGGTGGTGAAATAGAACTGGTACCACCAGGCGAGCTCCGCCTTGGGCGGCAAAGGCTGGCTGTTGGCCTTGACGCTGCCGATCAGATAGCCGCTAACCGAGACCAAGGCCTTGACGCGCTGCGGCCACAGAGCGGCAACGATATCGGCGGTGCGTGCACCCCAGTCATAACCGCCGAGCACCGCTTTCTCGATCTTCAAGGCATCCATCAGGGCGATGACATCGAGGGCGAGGGCTGATTGCTGGCCGTTGCGGAAGGCCGCATTGTCGCGCAGGCGCGTGGTGC
This sequence comes from Terriglobales bacterium, assembly GCA_035563795.1. GTDB lineage: Bacteria > Pseudomonadota > Alphaproteobacteria > Dongiales > Dongiaceae > Dongia_B. The sequence goes on from DATMUQ010000655.1 coordinate 1,523, forward strand.
CGTAGCCGCGGAGATAGGGGATGATCACATGATAGCCGGCTGCGGCCAAGGCTGGCGCCACATCGACATAGCTATGGATGTCATAAGGCCAGCCATGCAGCAGGATGACGGCGGGGCCATCAGCCGGCCCGGCTTCCGCATAGCCGATATTGAGCGGACCGGCATCGATCTGCTTCAGCGTCGCGAAGGACGTATGGGCGCCCGGTATGACGGCCGGCGCGCTATCGGCCCGGGCGCCGGCGATCAGGCCGAACTGGCTGGCAGCCAGGGTCATGCCGGCGGTGGCGAGCGTAGCGGCGCCGAGAAAGCGACGGCGATGCAGGTTGATGTCTTCCACGTTTCTGTCGGTATGCATCGGGAATTCTCCTCAGTCGATAATCTGCGGTTGATGGTCGGTTGGCTGGCGTCTCTTGTAACAAGAAGGCGCGAGAGAGGGGATCAAACGAAGGTATGGGGTGGCGGCATCGTGAAACCCTCGATGAAGCAGCCTGCCCGGCTGCGCACACAGGCAGGCCACCTCATCTCGCCGTCAGCTGCACAAGCCTTCCTGGAGCCCGCGCACCTGTTCGGCCGAGCCGGTCAGATCACGTTGAGGGTGACGTTGATGTTGCCGCGCGACATCTTCGAATAGGGGCAGAGCTGATGCGCCGCCTCGACCACCGCCTGGGCAGTCTCGCGCGGCAGGCCAGGCAAGCTGATATTGAGGCGGGCCTGCAGGAAGTAATCGCCATCCGTGGTGCCGAGATCGACCTCGGCATCGACCGACACATCCTGCGGCAGCGTCACCTGCAACTTGCCGGCGGCACGGCCCATGGCACCGATGAAGCAGGCCGACCAGCCGGCGGCGAAAAGCTGTTCCGGATTGGTGCCGGCGCCGGTGCTGCTGGGGCGCGACAGCTTGACGTCCAGCCGGCCATCCGAGCTGCGGGCAGCGCCATCGCG
>DATMUQ010000656.1:0-10549 GCA_035563795.1 Terriglobales bacterium
GGATGTCTGTCTTCTGCGAAGCCGCGGCGTTCTCCACTGCCTCGGCGAGCCAGGGCGCGCAGATGTCATCCGGTCCCGTGACGATGACAATCTCCTCGCCGGCGCCGAGGCGGGCGACGAGATCATCCATGCCGGATGTAAAACGGGGCGTGTAACCACGCCCCGCATAGGTCAGCATACAAAGAAGATGATGCGGCCGCAGGCGGATCATGGATGATCAGCTCTGCGGCCGCGATCTTGATCAGGCCGTCTTGCGCAAACGCTGGCTAGCCAGCACCGTCGCGGCGACCAAGGCGATCTTCAGGGCATCGCCGAGCAGGAAGGGCGCAACACCGCTCTTCCAGGCAACCGAGGCGCCGAACAGACCGGCAAGCCAGGCAGCACCCAGCGCCATCAGGATCACTTCGCCGATGACGAGGCTGCCGACCAGGGTGAAGAGGTTGCGGGCGGCACCGCGTTCCATCAGCCAACCGACCACGAAGGCGGCAACCAGGAAACCGGCGAGATAGCCGGCGGTCGGACCGGCGAAAACGAGATAACCACCGGCGCCGCCTGCCAGGAAGGGCGCACCGACGAAGGATTCAGCGAGCCAGAGGGCGACCGTCTCGGCACCGAGGCGGCTGCCGCCCATGGCACCGATCAGCAGCACGCCGAACGTCTGCATGGTCATCGGCACCGGAATGAACGGTACCTGGATCTGCGACGCGGCGGCGAGCAGCAGGCTCCCCAGTGCCACGATGACGACATGCATCAGCACGGACTTTTCCGCGAGCGGCGCGAGCAGGGGTTTGTTGGAAGCGAGAGGCAAGGCCATGAAATGCACTCCTTAGAATCAGGTAGCGGCTCGATTGTTGATTATTGCAATGCCGCGCCCGCAACCGATAGCCCAGCCGCCGCGCGCTGGCAAGAGCGGCCTGTCCGGCGGTGTAAGGGAAGTCACCTTTCTAATTATTTGATAAATATGAATAAATACGGTGTGCCTTGGGTGGGGCGCAGGGGGTTGTGCGACCGAAAGTGTTCGGTCAACGCTAACAGCCGAGCCGTCCCGTGACGTTTTAACGGCACCCACAGGAAAATTGCGTGAAAGGTGATGACAGCTTGCTGGAACTCGCCGCGGGGCCGGGGCGTTCGCCAGGAAAGAAGCGGGTATTGTTGAAAACCCGTCCCGAATAGAGCGTGTCGGGGAGCAGGTCGGAATGAGCAGTATTGGTCGTCGGCAAGCTGGTGCCGACCAGGAAAAATTCGATCTTTCGAAGAAGACGATCCGTGATGTCGCCGCGGAGCTCGCGCGTCGCAGTCAGCCGACTGTCCTGACCGGAGGCCAGCAATCTGTCACGCCCCTCGCTCCTGCAATGCCGACATCGGAAGCTGCGGCCACCGAGCCGGCTGCTGGCAGCAATCCTGGCGCGGGCAATCCGGGCGGGGAGGGCAATGACCCATCGCCCTCGAATCTGATCCAAATGGATCCGCGCTCGGCTGCGGCTCAGCCTGCTGCGGCGCCCAATCCTCTCTGGGCGGAGCATCGCCCCTTCGCGGATGATCCTGCCGGCCCCACGCCCTTGGAGGCCCTGAGCCGCGCCCTCGATCACAAGCTGTTCGATCTGCCAGACAATATTGCGCTGACACCATCCTCGGAGATGACGAAGGAACTGGCCCCGCCGCCACTGGTCGTGCCGCCTTCCGCTGCGCATCCGACGGTAAATGGTGCCGAGCTGCCTCTGCAGGAGGGCGCGAAGACCGTCCCGCCACGCGATCAACTGCTGCACGAGACCAAGGCAGCGCAGCAGCCCATTCGCCATTATCCTTCGCCACGCTTCTCCCTGTTGAACCGGCTGCGGGGGATATGGCTGCATTACAGTCTGCAGCGATCGCCAAAATCGGCATCGGCACCGATGCAGCGCGGGGACGTCGATTGGTCGACACTGTCGCTCGGTGTCGGGATCGGCCTGATCGCCGGCGTGGGCGCGATCATGCTGCTGTCGAAATCGCCTTCCGATCAGTCGGCCTTGCACCAATCGGCAGACACGCAGCAGCCGGCAGTGTCATCCACGGCCACGCTTCCTGCCGCAACCACCACTTTGCCGTCGCCGGCCAGCATACCGCCATTGCCCACCACGCCATCGGCTGTTGAGCCGTCAGCTGTCGAGCCGTCAGAAGCTGGGTTGCCGGCAACCAACCCACCGGCGCCCAAGCTCAGCTTTGTTCCGCCGCCGATGGTTGGTACAGTTCCTGCCGCACTTCATCCGCGGGACATGACGGCCACGACTTTCGGTATCCCGGCATCACTCCAGCCGGACAAGCTCGCCGCTTCTGGCAGTGGCTCGATGCCGGCGTCAGCGGCGGAAAATCCCCAGGCCGCAACCGGCGCCAGCTCGGCCGGTTCGAACAACGCGACCATCACACCAACAACACAAAAGCCGGCCAAGACGGCGACCAAGAGCAAAGCCAAGCCGGCGCAAAAATCATCCGCCGGCCAGCATACGCCTAAGGCCAGCGAGCAGCTGTCGCCCGCGAAGCGATAGCTATTTCACCTGCTGCAACATCTCCTGGACGGTCTTGGCATCTGCCGTGACCACGGTGAGATCCTTGGCGGCCAGTCCCGCCTTGGCCTTGGTGACGGCGGCGCTCAAGGCCATCTTGGTGGCGGCATTGCTGCTGTCAGGAATGGCGCCATTGCCCATCGATGCGCAGGGATTGGCTTCCTTGGCATCGAAGCCATCGCCCGCCGGGCCGACCAGGCAATTGATCACGTGATGCAGATGGGTATAGCCGGTCTTAAAGACGGTCGCGTCTCCGGCATAGCCGGCATGTTGCGCGGCGGTAGAGATCTCCTTGGCGGCATCGGCGGCAAAGCTGTCGGTATTGCTGCCAATGAGGAGCAGGCTGCTGCCGATGACGAGGATGCTGGGGCGCAAGAGATTGATTGAAAGCTTCATGATCACGGCTCCATGACTGAGATGACCGGTGTGATGCCGGTGACGCAGGGCGTGAAGGGTGCGGATGCGTTCGGTCTTATCGGGCGAATATCGTCGCCGCGGCGATGTGTCGGGCGGTGTTGATATACTGCATTACACTGCGCCTGATCCGCATGTGGCGCAAGGCCGCCCAGGCAGGCTCACCACATCACTTTCTCGTCACGCGACAAGCTCAAAGGCGTAGGCGCGAAACCAGTGCTTCGTGATGTGACTTACGAACTGCAGCTCAACATCGAACAGCCGGCGCGGTTGCGTGCCCAGTCGGGCCGGCGGCCGGCGAAGGCTTCACGGCCGGGCTGCTCGTCATAGGGCCGGCGCATCACGTCAAGCAGGTCAAGAATGCCGGCCTCGTCGCCTTGTTCGGCCCGGTCGATGGCTTGCTGCGCCAGGTAGTTGCGCAGCACATAGCGCGGATTGACGCGGTTCATGCTGGCCTTTCGCTGTGCCGCCGGCATCGCATCCTGGGTCAGGCGCGCGGCATAGGCGGTGAGCCAGGCAGCCAGCTCATCCTGCGACGCCAGCCGCTTTTCCGCGTCATAGAAAGCGTCGGTGAAAAGTGCCGTACTCGCCGTGACGGGATCGAAATCGGCCAGGCTGCGGAAGAAGATCGTCATATCGATCTCGGCCGCTGTCATCAGCTCCTGCAGCTGCTGCATCAGCGCCATATCGTCATCGCTGCAGCTGCGCAGGCCGAGCTTGCCGGCGATCAGCTCACGCTCCGCGGCACGATAGGTGTCGACATAAAGCTGCAAGCCCGCCTGCAACGGCTCGATGCTTGGGAAGGCTGAAATCAGCGCGGTGGCCAGGCGCGTGAGGTTCCAGTAGGCGATCGATGCCTGCTGACCGAAGCGATAGCGCCGGCCGGCCGCATCGGTGGTATTCGGCGTCCAGCCGGGATCGAAGCCGTCGATCCAGCCATAGGGGCCGTAATCGATGGTGAGGCCGAGGATCGACATGTTGTCGGTATTCATGACGCCATGGACGAAGCCGACCCGCATCCAATGAGCAATCAGATGTGCCGTGCGGCCGCAGATCTCGGCAAACCAGGTAGCGCGGATCTCATCGCTGACCGGTTCCGGCCCGATCCCGGGGGACAGTTCCGGGAAGTCGCGGCGGATGCAGAAATCGACCAGCTGGTTGAGCAGTGCCGTGTCGCCGCGCGAGGCTGGCAACTCGAAATTGCCGAAGCGGATGAAGGAGGGTGCAACGCGGCAGACGACGGCGCCCGGTTCAGCGCGCGGCCGGCCATCATAGAACATGTCGCGGATCACCTCTTCGCCAGTGGCGACGAGGCAGAGGGCGCGCGTGGTCGGGATGCCGAGATGATGCATCGCCTCGCTGCAGAGGAATTCGCGGATCGAGGAACGCAAGACGGCACGACCATCGGCATGGCGTGAATAGGGGGTCGGCCCAGCGCCCTTCAATTGGAGTTCCCAGCGTTTGCCATTCGTATTGATGACCTCGCCGAGCGAAATGGCGCGGCCGTCGCCAAGTTGTCCGGCCCAGTTGCCGAATTGATGGCCACCATAATTGGCGGCATAAGGTGCCATGCCGGGCATCAGCTTGTTGCCGGCGAAGATCGCGGCAAAATCGGGCGTGGCGATGGTTGCGGCATCAAGCCCGATCAGCGCCGCCACTTCCGGCGCATGGGCGATCAAGCGGGGAGCGGTAACCGGCGTCGCCTCGACCCGGGAATAGAGCGCCCCATGGACCTGGCGCCGGTGCGAGCCGCTTTCCGGATCGCCCGGCAGGTCGTGAATGAAGGCATTATCGAAAGTGAGGGCATTCATCTTCTGGCGCCGCCGGGTCGTGTCAGTTGTCCTGCCGGCACCGTTTTGGCCAGCCTTTCATCAATTGATCATATGGCCCAATCGCAGTTGCCTTGCAAGGCGCCGCCGGATCGGTCAATAGAGGAAGGGATGGGGCAGAGGGCAGGGCGGCCATGCAGGAACCGGATATCGCGCGCATTTCCCATTGGCTGGCGAAATCAGGCCTCGCCGGGCTGTCGGAACCCGATCTCCTGCGCGGCTTTTGCGAAAGCTGTCGCGCGGTCGGCCTCCATATCACCCGCGCCCTCGTCTTTATTGACACCCTGCATCCGATCTATGAAGGCCATGCCTTTCCCTGGCGCCATGATCAGCCGGTGGAGCAGTCGGAAATTGCCTATCGCCCGACCAATCAGGGTGGCACGGCGGAGGAGAATTGGCGCCGCACGATCTTCTACCAGCTCTGGCAAAACGGCGGCACGGAAATGCGGCTACGTCTCGGCAATGCTGAGCCGGTCGATTACTACGCGGTCGATCGTCTGCAAGCGGAAGGGCAGACGGATTACATTGCTTTCGTTCATCGCTTCGCGGCGGCCGGTGTCATCGGCGAGATGGACGGGATCTTCTCGCACTGGACGACCGAGCATGAAGACGGTTTCAGCGAAGCTGACCTGGCGGCTCTGCGCCGGTTGATGCCGCAGCTCAGCATCGCCATCAAATGCGCCTCGCTGACGCGGATCGCCGGCACGCTGGTTGAAGTCTATCTTGGCCGCGATGCCGGCCGGCGTGTGCTCAGCGGGCGCATCACCCGCGGCGTTGCCGATCGCATTCATGCGGTTCTCTGGTTTTCCGATTTGCGTGGCTTTACGACGATCACCGATACGGCCAAGCCGGATGACATCATCCCGCTGCTCAACGATTACGCGGAAGCCGTCATCACCTCCGTACAGGAAACGGGCGGCGATGTGCTGAAGCTGATCGGCGATGGCACGCTGGCGATCTTCGCGGCTGAGGATGCTGCTGCTGCCAGCGCCCAGGCATTGCAGGCGGAGGCGGCATTGCGCCAGCGCATCCTTGATCTTAACGAAAAGCGACAAGCGGCCGGTCATCCCATCACCAGCGTCTATCTTGGCTTGCATATCGGCGAGGTCTTCTACGGCAATATCGGCAGCGACGATCGGCTGGATTTCACTGTCGTCGGTCCCGCCGTCAACGAAGTCAGCCGCATTGCCGCCATGTGCCGCTCGATCGATCGGTCGGTGCTGATCTCGGATAGCTTCCGCGCGGCTTTGCCGGAAGCGTTACACGCTACGCTGGTATCCGTCGGACGATATGCATTGCGCGGTATTGGTCGTGCGCAGGAATTGTTCACGATCGACCCTGAACTCCTCTGATTGCAATTCCCGCCATCGGTTCTGAGAAGAGTTGTCTCACGATTCCGTGACGCTCTGATCCAGGTTCTGGAACTGGCACCTTGGCCTGGCGTTTCCAATTGATGTCCCCCGCCGCACGAAGACGTTGATCACATCGCCCGCAGGCGAGGGACCGGAGGATTTTACCGGTATGGTCTGCGCCGATGCTCGGCTGCAGTGAAGCCTGGAAGCTGAGGAAGCAGCGATGGTTGCGCCAAGACAAACGCCCGAAACAACGATGTCATCCGGTGGCAATAAGCCTTTTCGGCCACAGACGTCATCAGCGGGTGGACAAACTTCGCAGAGCAACGAGGGCTTTGATCTCGCACGTCTATCGCCGCAGCAGGTCGCGGCCGAACTGGCGCGCCGCAGCCATGCGCGGCGCTTCTCCGGCGACACAGAGGAAGGCAAAGCGACTGAAAGTGGCAGCCATCTGGTTGAGGCGGGCGTGGATAGCGCCGCAACGGCAGATGAGTCGGTATCGGAAGCTGCGCCTTGCGATCGTCTCTCACAGGCCTTGTCGCCGACTGCCGAGGAACGGCGGCGCCTGAAACAACAATATATCGCGGAGCGCTATCGCTGGGAGGAAGAACAGGATCGACGCGAAGCGCAGAGGTTGCATCCGGAGCTGCTGGCGGAACCGGCAGTACAGGAGCACGCGCCACTGGAGCAGAAGCTGCCGGAAGAACGTGGTGGTCCGGCTTTCGCTGCCGATAGCAGGTTTGCAGCCGATAGCAGATTTTCGGCACGCAGGGATCTCCCGCAAGAGGAGAGCCGGGCAGCTACAATGGATGCCATGACAGGCGATCGAGTTGCGATCGATCGGCCAACTATCAAAACGTCGGCGGTCAAAACTTCGGCGACACAGATATCGGCGCCAGAGACTCCACCGATTGATGACGCGTTAAGGGGCGCGCGGCGGGAGCCCCAGCTGACGGCCATCAAGGCCGAAGAGCTACGATCCGTCCTGCGGGCACCTGACGATGTGCGCGGCCTCATCACCACGTCTTTCGATCGACAGCAGCGGGGAGGCGAAACCTTGCGCGGCCCGGTCTCGCAATCGCGTGGGCGTCGCCATGGCGCACTTTTCCTGCTCGTCGCATTGGCGATCGGGGCGACGCTCTATTTTCGTCCCTGGACAGGCAGTGAAAAGGAAGCCGCTCGCCCGGATCTGTCGCTGAATACGATGGCCGGCAATACCGGTACATCCGGCGCCGCACCCGGTCCGGCGGTCGTCAATCCGACTGGGGCATCGACCGAACAGGCGGCGCCGGCGAGATCCGCTCCCGCCAAGTCGGCCTCTTCTGCATCAGCGCCAGCTCATTCCACCGATCCAGCGCCAGCCGTCGAAATGACGCCATTGTCGGCACAATCGGCGGCCGTGCCATCTGCAGCGCCACAATCGGCTCAATCGCAAGCAGTACCGGAGCAATCTGCAGCCGCACCGGTGACGGGATCATCGGCCGCGCCCTCAGTGGATAAGGCGCCGGCAAGTACCGCGCAGCCTGGCGATAATCAAGGCAAGAATATTCCTGGCGGGACAGCTGCGCCCGATAAGGCAGCGGCGACTGGAGCAGATATCGTTGCGGCCGCACCGCAAGCCATGCAGCAGCCTGTGGTGCCGAAGCAGTCCTTTGCGCCCGCGAATACCGTCACCACACGGCAAAAGATAACACTGCCAGTCCCGGCCGATGCTCAAGCTCCGGCTCTGGCGCCGGCCATGGCACAACCGGCGCGGCCGGTCAGCAGCAAGTCGCAGGGCGAGACCGGCCGATCGAGCCTCGAGGTGAAGCCATCGCCTGCCTGGCTGCATGTCCAGCCTTATGGCGGCGCCGGGGCGCCAGCATCTGACGGGACGGCGGCTGGCGCAACGTCGCCCGCTGCGGGCGGCGATACGCCGGACGCCTGGATGAAGCCGCAGCCCTATCGCGAGCCGGGCGTTCTGACACCGCCGAACTGAGGGCTATTCGGCCGGGCCGAAGGTCTTCAGATAGGCTTGTAAATTCTCCAGGTCGGTATCGTCGGGTATCTTGCCCTTCGGCTTGGTGAAGCCAACCTTGCCGAAGACCGGCATGGTCTTCATCTTCTTGTTCTCGTCATCGATGCCTTCGATGACGGTGCGCTTGAAGACGGGGAAATCCCAATAGGCCGCATCGCCCTCAAGTTTCTTGCCGACCCCGCCTTGTCCTTTTGCACCGTGGCAACGCTGGCAATTGTCGACGTAAAGTGTCTTGCCTGCAGCGGCATCCGCCGCATATGCGGAGATGCCGGTGGCGAGATATTGCGTGAGACAGAGCAGGAAAGCGGCTGCGAGGCCGAGCAAACGCGACATGAGACCCCTCCCGGTTCTTGATCGATCATGGTGTGCAAGGCATCCGCTGCGGGCGCGCCCGAGGCGTGACGGAATCGCCTTCCACCACCCGATGCTGGGCTCTTTTTCTGTCAGGTAACTTGCCGTAGTGGTTTTCTTTCTGGGCTGCACGGCAGCCGGACCCCGGCCCCTGCCATCAGATGCTCCTTCCAAAAGAAAGGATAATCTGCCACAACTGACAGGTAACGTTCCAAAATATGGAAATACCTGATGGATCGTTTTGCCTCGATGTCCACATTTTTGGCTGTCATCGATTCCGGCAGCTTTTCCGCTGCGGCGCGCCGGCTGGGGATGCCCCTAGCGACCGTGAGCCGCCGGGTCTCCGATCTCGAGGATCATTTACGGGTCAATCTGATCAACCGCTCAACCCGCAAGCTGACGCTGACCCAAGCCGGCGAGAATTATTACCAGTCCTGCCGGCGTCTGCTGGACGATCTGGGCGAAGCGGAGCGGCGTGCATCAGGGGAATATACGATCCCCAGCGGTGATCTCCTCATCTCGGCGCCGCTGGTCTTCGGTCATCTGCATCTGACGCCGGTGGTGGTGGAATTCCTGCGCATCCATCCCGAGGTCGATGTGCAATTGCTGCTGAACGACGATGCTGTCGGCTTGCCCGGCGAGCAGATTGACCTTGCCTTGCGCATCAGCCATCTGCCGGATAGCGGCCTCATCGCCGAGCGGATCGGCACCATTCGTCGCGTGGTCTGCGCCAGTCCGGACTACCTCGCCAAGAACGGCATGCCAGGGCATCCGGATGAACTCGACCAGCATGACTGCATCACCCGCGCCGCTTTGACCGTGCCGGATTCCTGGCCCTTTCTCATCAGCGGCAAGATGGAAAGCGTGCCGTTGCGTCGGCGTCTCGCGGTGACGACAGCCGAGGCGGCCATCGCCGCTTCGATCGCCGGCGCCGGCCTCGCCCGCGTGCTCTGCTATCAAATCCAGCAGGCGTGCCACGAGGGCAAGCTCGTCACCATCCTGCGGGAGTTCGAACCGGAGCCCTTGGCACTGAGTTTCGTCTATGCGTCGACCCGGCAGGTGCCGTCGAAATTGCGCGCTTTTCTTGATTTTGCCGTGCCCCGCCTGAAACAGCGGCTGGGGCAGGTGTAGGCACAAGGCCGCCGGCAGTCCCGGACCGTCAAGGCGCTAGCAATGAGGAGCAGCTTGAGCATGGTCGACGCACAAGGTGTCGACGGGACCGTCCGACGTGGCGGCTGTCAATGCGGGCGATGCCGCTATGAGATGACGGCGGCGCCGGTGGCGCTCTATGTCTGTCATTGCCGTGAATGCCAGAAGCAGGCGGCTTCTGCCTTCGGCATCTCGGTCATCGTCAACAGCGCCGATCTGCGCCTGCTTGCCGGCAACCCGCATCGCTGGTCGCGGCTGACCGATAGCGGCAAGATGCTCGATTGCTGGTTCTGCCCGGATTGTGGCGCGCGGCTCTGGCACGGCGATAAAACACAGCCCGGAACAGTGAGCGTCAAGGGTGGCTCACTCGACCAGCCGGTTGATCTCGGCAGGGCTGTGCATATCTGGACCGGCCGCAAACTGCCGGGGGTGATCATCCCGCCGGATGCCGTGCAGTTCCCCGGCGAACCGCCGGAATGACGCTGTTTTTATCCCTGACTTTATTACAGACGTAGCCGTTTTTATCCATTCAGCAATCGTCTCGACATGGCTGCCAACCAATATACCTACCGTAAAGTGCTGAGGTATTGGGATGACAAAGCCGACCGAGATAAAGTTAGCCGAGACAAAGCTGTCTGACAGAGTGGCGCTGGTGACTGGCGGTGCACGCGGAATAGGTGCCGCGATCGTCCGCCAGTTGTGCAGCGAGGGTGTACGTGTCGCCTTCACCTATGTCGCGTCGCGCGATAAGGCCGATGCACTGGTCCGAGATGTCGAAGCCGTGGGCCGCGGCGTTCTCGCCATCCATGCCGATAGCGGCGCCCTCGAGCAGGTGCGTGCCGCGGTGCGCCAGACGGTCGAGCATTTCGGCCGGCTTGACATTCTCGTCAACAATGC
>DATMUQ010000657.1:0-3424 GCA_035563795.1 Terriglobales bacterium
GGGCCGCCTTGCGTGGCATCCAGGAGGAGATGGCGGTCTACGAAATCGCCTGATCGGATATCTGCTGGCAGAATCTCCCTGACAGGAGACGGTTCCGGGCGCTAACCTCCCTTGCATCGAGTGAATTGGCGCATTGAGTGAACTGGTGCAGCAAGGGAGAGGCCGCGCGATGATCACCGTCCACCATCTTGCCTTCTCGCGGTCGACCCGCATTCTCTGGCTCTTGGAGGAGCTGGGTCTGCGCTACGATCTCGTCAAATATCCTCGCGACGAGAACTTCCGCGCCCCGCCGGCGCTGCAGGCGATCCACCCGCTCGGCAAGGCACCCGTGATCCAGGACGGCGAGCTGGTGCTGGGCGAGTCCGCCATCATCCTCGATTACATCAACAGCCGCTACGGCCAGGGCCGATTCGCCCCACCGGCCGGCAGCGATGCCTATTTCAAGCATAATGAATGGCTACACTATGCCGAGAGCACGGCTGCCCTGCCGATCATGGTGACGCGGATCGGCACCATCGCCGGCGGCATGTCGGAAGGCATGCAGAATTTCTTCACGCCCTTGCTGGCCCGCACCTTCAATCATATGACGCGCGGCGTCACCGGCCGCTACATGATGGGCGACGACCTGACGCTCGCCGACATCCAGATGATCTATCTGCTGGCGGTGGCCGAAAGCTCCGGCATGCTGGCGAACCAGGCAGAGCTCACCGCCTATCTCGGCCGCCTGATGGAACGCCCGGCCTTGCAAAAGGCGATCGCCATCGGCGGCCCCATGATGCCGCCGAAGAAATGACGTCGACAAAGACATCGTCTGAGCGCGAATTGCCGGACGAGACGGAGGAAAAACTGCTGAGCGTGCTCCGGCGATTTGTCGGGCGAGCTTCGGTGACGCGAGAGACCTGCCTGTTCCACGACCTGCATATTTCGGGCGACGACGCGGCTGACTTTCTGACCGAGCTTCACCGGACTTTTGGAACTAATTTTGAGCGCTTTTCCTTCGCCGATTACTTCCCGCATGAGGGCGAAGCAGTATTAACATGGCTGGCATTGCGGCTTGGCCTGTGGTCTTCGCTGAAGCGGCTGTCAGTCGGCCATATCCTGCACGTGATCGAAGCCGGCGCGTGGTTCGAACCGCATGAAAATCTGCCCCACAACCTAGCTCCTGGAGCATAGCCATGACACCCAGCCATATCCTCACCCTGCGGCAGATGCTGAAGAGCGAGCGCGGCGTGCTGTTGCCCGGTGCGCCCAATGCGCTGGCGGCGCGGGTGATCGCCGATCTCGGCTTTCGCGCCATCTATCTTACCGGCGCAGGCCTCACCAACATGCATCTCGGTCTGCCCGATCTCGGCTTCATGGATCTCTCCCAGGTAACGGCGCATGTGCTGGCGATCCGCGGCTTCACCGAACTGCCGCTGATCGCCGATGCCGATACCGGCTTCGGCAATGCCATCAATGTCGGCCATACGCTGCGCACCCTGGAACAAGCCGGCGCCAGCGCCATCCAGCTCGAGGACCAGGCGGCCCCCAAACGTTGCGGCCATTTCAGCGGCAAGGAGCTGGTGAGCCAGGCCGAGATGGTCGGCAAGATCAAGGCGGCGGCCGATGCCCGGCGCCAGGATATCGTCATCATCGCCCGCACCGATGCCTGCGCCGTCGAAGGCTTCGACGCTGCCATCGACCGTGCCGCCAGCTATATCGAGGCCGGCGCCGACATGACCTTCGTCGAGGCACCGGAAAGCTATGACGACCTCTCGCGCGTGCCGCAGCGCCTCCAGGCGCCGCAGATGCTCAACATGGTGCTGGGCGGCAAGACGCCGATCATCGATCGCGCGAAAGCCGGTGAACTCGGCTTCAGCCTCGTCCTCTATGCCAATGCCGCCTTGCAGGGTGCCGTGCTCGGCATGCAGAAGGCCCTCACCGCCTTGCGCGACCAGGGCGTGCTGGGCGAAGACCCCAGCCTCATCACCCCCTTCGCCGAACGCCAGCGCCTGGTCGACAAGCCGCATTACGATGAATTGGAGAGGCGGTATGCGGGGTGAGGCGGCGCGCCCGTCACTGGAACGGGCGCTGCATATCTCGGTAGGCGGCACATCGCCAGGTAACGAGCCGCTACAGGGCCGTGCTCGCCGCGCCTGACCGGCCACAATGACAACGCTGCAATATCAACGATTCATTTACCCGTCTTGTCTAGATTCGCAATGGTTAACCAAACCTTGTCGGGCAGGATGACGACGACGGGCAAGATGGCAAAGAAACCGGCTTATGATCTGAGTTCGCTCAATGTCATGGTCGTCGATGACAGCTTTTACATGCTGCGTATCGTGCGGACCCTGCTGGCGGCGATGAATCTGCGGGATGTGCGCAGCGTGAGCAATCCCGAGAATGCCTTCGCCGAGCTGCGGGAGCAGCCGCCGGAGCTGCTGATCGTCGACTGGAACATGATTCCCTTCGACGGCCTCGCCTTCGTGCGGCGGATCCGGCGCGACCCGGACCTCGGCTGCGCCGATATGCCGATCCTGCTGCTGACCGCCCATACCGAGCTTGAACGGGTGCTGGAAGCGCGCGATGCCGGGGTCAACCGGGTGATGGCAAAACCGGTCTCCTTCCGCACACTTTATGATAATATCGTTGCCGCTATCCAGGATCCCCGGCCGTTCGTCAACACGGCGGAGTATATCGGCCCCGACCGCCGGTTCCGCGCGGCGGCAGGCGTCAGCGGGGAGCGGCGCAAGGACGCCAGCAAGAAGAACAAGCTGAAAAGCGCGACATAGAACAGTGGCACCGAGAATCGCTTGGCCGCATTGTCAGCCGGAAGACCAGAAGGCCCGAGCGCCAGAAGGAAAGTACAGATGGCCCATAAGGACCTGACATCACGCCTCCGCCCGCTCTCCCCGGACGAGCTGAAACATATGGAAGCCGAAGCGGACCGCGCCTTGCAGGAACTGGCGGCGGATTACCTCAGCATCACCGGCGCCCAGCTGGAGGAACTGCAGCGCAATTTCGCCAATCCCAATTGGCAGGATGTCGCCTGGAGCACCCAGGTCTACCGCACCGCCCATGAGATCAAGGGCCAGGGCAGCACCTTCGGCTTCAACCTGATCAGCGAGGTCGGCGCCTCGCTCTGCCGCCTGATCCGCCAGCGCGAAAAGCTGGCGCCGGCCGATTTCGACCGCCGCGCCGCCGCCCATTGCGCCGCGATCCGTGCCGTGCTGGAAAAGGGCATCAAGGGCGATGGCGGTGCTGAGGGCGCTGCTTTACTGGAACTCCTGGGACCTCCCCTCGAATAGAAGGTGGCTCTGCCATGCCGCCGACTCGCCGCCTCCCGACCCCGTCGCTATCTGTTATCGGCCAGCCCGTCATCTACCCGGCGTCCCGACGCCGCAGTCAATCCGGATTGACCCGTCATGGCGGCGCCTGAGCC